>JBCCNE010000047.1:0-16318 GCA_039026015.1 Cyanobacteria bacterium P01_C01_bin.70
ACAGAAGCGCTATTGGGGCAAGCACTTCTGGGCCATTGGTTATGGTGCATGGAGTACAGGGACGATGAGTGAGGAGCTAGTCGAAGAATATTTGGAGCATCATCGACGACCGTCGAACCGAGAGAGTGAGAATTTCATGCTGGAATAGTCAGGGACTAAAGTCCTGATAGGGAAAAGGACTTTCAGTCCTATCTAAGCTAACCTCCGCACTTCCAGGGCAGAGTCGTTCAGTTTGCAGCTCTAGGGGCTGTCATCATTTGACGCCGAAATCTTTGTGCTGAAAAGATTTCAGCCCCTAGCGGGTTTTGCAGAGCCGGGCGCGGTAATGCCGATGCAGCAAGCATTCTGGATTTAATTGATGATGCGCCCTTGGGTGCCCTCTACAAAGGCTCCGCTGAAGAAAAACAGGGCGCGATTTTCATCGACGCCCACTTTGCGGCTAATGCCGTGGGTGCGACAAATCCTGCCCGCCCCGAAGACACCGATGCTTCAGCTGACGGCACCTTATTCATCGCGTTTACCTTGGGGGGTCCTAGCGGCGACGGTGGTCCCCACAATGCGATTTTCCAAGGTCCCAACAGTGAGACGCCCTACGAGCACGGCTGGATCATGAAGCTGCAAGAAACCAGCAACGACCCGGCGGCCATGACCTCTAGCTGGGAAATGATGGCCCTGGGCAGTGAACTGACTGAGGGCGGCTTTGGTTTATCGAACCCTGACAATTTGGAAGTCGGCGGCAGCGGCAACTTTATGGATGGTGACGGACATGTCCACCAGCAAGCACAACCTAGCGGTGCCCGATCGCGCAGACGAAGCAGGCAATCCTGTCAGCCAGTCCAATCTGCGCGGCCTCTTTGGCAACAACTCCGTGTGATAAATTACCACCTCTGGCCCCAACGCTGGCGAAGCCCTGATGTTTGGCTATGGGCCGATGGAATGCGAAATATGCGGCCCCTTCGTCACACAGGATCAGACCACCCTGTTCCTTGCCGCCCAGCACCCTGACGAAACCCACGGCACCCGTAAGAACGGCGCGTTTGAAACCCGCAGAGTTTGCCATGCAAACGACCGATGGTAAAACCCTCACCCAAGAACGCAACGTGCCGCTCGGCTCTAACTGGCCCAGCAAGAAAGTCAACGCTGCACCGCGTCCCACAGTGGAGCCGTTCGTAAAATCGGCGGCGGCGCTCTAGTATAGCGACGAGCTGAACGGTCTAATGGTGACGAGTTGCAATGTTTACAGGGTTGAGGAGCGATGTTTTCAGCACTTTTTTGTGCCTGATTCTTGGTTACTGGTGCCTGGTTCTTGGTAATGACTGATTAGCCGAGGGAAATTCGTCATGGATAATCGATAAAACTCACCGACCTTACCTACTTCACTGACTCCAATGACCTCACTAACCTAAGCCTTTCGGGCCGGCTCCGCTGACATAACTAGCTACTCTCTGCCTCTGCCACCCTCATACTCCTAGTACCCTGCCAATCAATCCGAATTGGACGCCTGACTGTCGCGCCGACCCAACTCATAAACCCCACTGCCCACAGCAAATAGCAATCCCAGACTAACCGACCAACTGCCGCCCAACCCCCAAATCACTCCGTAGTGAATCAGCGTTCCCAAGGCGACAAACGGCAAGATGCTAAACATTGATGCCCAAAAAGCATTCTGAGATTCTCGGCCCGCCCGCGTCCGCTCAAATTCCTCTTGCGATAAATAGAGAGAACGCTCAGCAAAGTTAAACCAGCGCATCAGCTGCTGCATCACCCAGTCACTCAAAGGGGCAAATGCCAAATAAAGCGCCAATGCCCATAGTGTGGCTCCAGAAACCGCTAGCGGATCAATTGAGAAGGCAAAGGGAAACAGTTCTGTGAGCATAAGTGTTTGTACCAGACGAGCAAATAAGGCAAAACAGCACTGCGGCTAAAACGCCATCTGTAATAGATAAAACTCAATACGCCATCTATCACTCATCTTTTGAAAGGTTAAAAAGCCTTAGCAAAAGCCGTGAATCCGTGCAGTTTCAAGTCCTAAATACTTTGATTGTAACTGTTGGTGAAATCAAGTGAATAAATTTGTGTATTTGTTTCTGAACATTAGCGAGATGTACCAGCAGTTTTGTGCAGCATCGGCAACATAGACGACAATTTGAGCCTGAGTATTTCACCACGGTAAATAACCTTTGCCGCGGCTGAGCAGATTGAGCCGCCTGTCCCCGAGCCCATGTCTGGCTTAGCTGTGCCAGCGTTTGGGGCTGCTGCCGAGGCTTTTACGCTTTTGGTGAATTTGGCTGGGGAGCGTTCAAATGTTTGTCCATACTTGATTTGAAGGCTAGCTACTTAAGATTTCCTTCGTATAATTAGCTCTCGCAGAAAACGTCAAATATCAGCGCCGCAATTCTGTCAGAGTGATGGCAACGCTCATGGTCAATATCAGCAGCGACGCGACAGTGCATAGACGACAACAGATAAGCCCGATGAATAATGTTTGAGGGCGAATCTCGGCCTACGCGAAGGAGAGAATATTGAAATCATTGAGTTAAATTAGTACTCTTGCATTATTCTGCAAGCGTCTGTTCCGCTCAATAAAGCGATAAACTCTATCTTGTGCGATTGCCATCGCGTCACTTATGTCAGAGACTGCCGAGCAACTTACATTATTTGCCTTGAGCAACTATCAAGACCCCCTCCCCAAGTATCAGGTGCGAGAAAGTCAACGAGCTCGCCATGTTTCCCTTAAAGTTTCATTTCAGGGCACGTTGGAAGTCGTGGTGCCGCCTGGGTTTAACGCTCGCGAAATCCCCCATATTTTGGAGCGCCGTCGGGGGTGGATTGCCAAAACCCTGAAGCGGATTGAACAACAGCGAGAAGCACTGCCCGAAGAGCACAGCGTCGAAAAGCCGACCGCCTTGGAACTGCGATCGCGGGATGAAGTTTGGCAGGTGGTCTACAAGGTGACGCGCGGCTCGACGGTCGCCTTAACTCAGAGCAACCCCCAAGAGCTGACCCTGCGCGGCCCGGTTGATGATGCCGTCGCCTGCCGTGAGCTGCTGCGCAATTGGCTGCTGCGTAAAGCCCGACTAGAGCTAGCCCCCTGGCTGCAACAGCTCAGTCAGCGATGTGATCTGGCCTACAGCCGGATGACGGTGCGCGGGCAGGCCACTCGCTGGGGTAGCTGTTCGTCCAAGCAGTCCATCAGTCTGAATTACAAGCTGCTGTTTTTGCCGCCCACTTTAGTGGATTATGTTTTAATCCATGAGCTGTGTCACACCGTTCACATGAATCATTCCAAAGCCTTTTGGCAACTGGTGCAACGGTATTATCCCAACCTCAATCAGGCCAAAGTCGATCTCAAAAAGAGCTGGCAATACGTGCCCCGCTGGGTCGATGCCTGACTTTTTTTGGACGCCCCACAGCGGCTACCACTGGGATGGATCACTCAAACGCTTTTTTGAAGGATGGTATTTGCGGTTAACGCTGCCGACGATGGCGACCGCCTTTGCGTTTATGTATTCCATCGACGATCCAGCAGGGCAGTCAGCCTTGAGTGGGGGAGCAGCTCAAATTTTGGGCCCAGATGAGCGCTATCTCTGTGCGCGGATGCCTAATGTCCAGAGCTTTTGGGCTTGGTCCCACCGCTTGGGTCTGGGACATTGGCAAGCGGCGACGTCAGCCTTAGAACCAGCTCGCTACTTACCGCCGACAGATTTTTTCCAGACTGTTCAAAGGGGCTATCAGTTGACCGCAACGCAGCATCAGGGATGCGTCGCCGATGAAGAGACTGGAGCGATTGCCCGCTGGGACTACACGATTGAACCAATCTATGGCTGGGGAACCGCTAACCAGACGCCATTGCCGACGGCAGGCTGGCTCTCGTATTTGCCCATTTTTGAGCCAGGCTGGCAAGTCCTGATGGCTCACGGACTGGCTACTGGCTGGGCCGAATGGCAAGGGCAACGCTATGAGTTTCATCAGGCTCCCACCTACGTCGAAAAAAACTGGGGAGGAGCCTTTCCGCAGCGCTGGTTTTGGATACAGGCTAATGCTTTTGAGTCGGCACCGGACTTGACTATTACAGCCGTCGGTGGCCAGCGACAAGTACTAAATCGCAGCGAAACGGTTGGTTTAGTCGGCCTACATTTTGCTGGGCGCGCGATTTTGTTGAATTCTTTGAGAGCGGCGCTGACCTGGCAGGTCGCATCATGGGGTCACTGGCAGATGACGGCTGAAAATCATCGCTATCGGGTGGTGCTCACAGGCACTACTGACCGGCCCCCAGCTAAAGTGCGGGTGCCGACCCGCACGGGACTGCAGTTTGAATGCTGGGATACCACCTGTGGCCGGTTAGGTATTCAAGTTTGGGAGCGATCGCTGCAGCAGCCGTACCAAATTTCGTCCATCCTGAAAGCCCAGACTCATCTAGCAGCCTTAGAAGTTGGTGGCCAAGGCTGGCATCAAGAGTGGCATTTTGAACGGTCGGCCATGTGAGTAACTCCCCAGGCTGGATTCGAACCAGCGACCAATCGATTAACAGTCGACCGCTCTACCGCTGAGCTACTGAGGATTGCAAAGCCAATACTAACGAGGTTTTGTGCCCTTTGGCAACTCCGGACGGCAAAATTTGCCAAATTTCTTTTTAGGAGCCTAAATGGGAACGCTGATCAAGTTGATTACGCAGTGCCCGTAGCTTTTCATGGACGGCAGGTTTGAGGGCTGTTTTTGACCGCTGTGAGGGCTTATCACGTCTTTTGGTGCGATGATTTTTGCGTTCTCGGCGCACGGTTACCTGCAGGTCACGGGCTAGTCGCTCAGCCGACATCCACTCGGCACCATAGCCTGTCACCGTGTGCCGGTGTGCCTGATCAGAAGTGGCGACAATCAACCTCAGGTTGAAATAAGCGACGTCCTTTCGCAGTTCAGCACACCACTTTTCGATACGGGTATCAGCCGTTTGCCCGTAGTCGGTATAGTGAACGGAGACTTCATCGGTCACCGTTTCTGGCAGGCTGAGTTGCCGTTGGTCATAGGCATCAAAGACGATTCGAGTCTGAAACCCTTGATAAGCGCTGTAGTTGGTCAATTCCTCAACAAGCTGATCCCGAGCCACAGATAGCCCCTCGCGATCGCGAAGGTGAGACAGACGCGGCCATGCACCAATAATGTTGTAACCATCTACTAGCAGCAGCGGCTGAGGAACTGCGGGCTTCATAACACTACGATATTGATTAGTAATCGTTAATATTTGCGTAATAATAGGCTAGCTTAATTTTTCTAAAAGTTTTTTGTCTCAATACTTTTATCTCAGTACATTGTTGTCGGATTGGCAATATTAAGGGCGGCCATCGTTTGGCCACCGAATGCCCCTGCCGCCTGGGTTTCCGCTCCTCGCCTTGGCAGTTTAGACAGGCACAGGAAGGCTTATTTCACAAGGGTTTTATCATTAGATGATGATGCGTCGCACATGTCTGCCAATCATGGGGCCGCTATTTTTCCAAAACTTGGCGCAACCGGGCCGGGTCACCATCCTGGATTACGTGACCATCGCGCAGCAGTACCGCGCGATCGCAATAATCCAACTCTATCAGGCGGTGCGTGACCCAAAGAGCTGTCAGGTGCCGCTCTTTCACCAGCGTTTGCACTAACTTGACCAGCTCGATCTGACTGTCGGGGTCAAGCAGCGCTGTCGGTTCATCCAGCAGCAAAATTTCGCAGTGTCGCGCGATCGCTCCGGCGATTGCTACCCGTTGCTTTTGGCCGCCACTCAGGGCATAAATCGGTCGCCGTGCTAAATGAGCTAAATTGACGGCTGCCAGGGCCTCCGATACCCGTCCTCGGACGGTCGGCAGGGGCAGTTTTTCAGCCACTAGACCAAACGCTACATCAGCGCCAACGGTCGGCATCACTAACTGGTGGTCGGGATTTTGAAAAACGTAGCCAAACGTGCCGTTAATTTGGACCTGTCCACGCTGTGGCGTCAGCAACCCTGTCAGCAGCTTAAGCAGGGTGGATTTGCCGCTGCCGTTGTCGCCCAGCAGCATGCAAAACTCGCCTGGCTGCACCGCCATCGAGCAGCCTTGCAGCACCGGCACGTGCGATTTCCACTCAAAGGCCACATCCTCGACATGAATTGCGGGTTCCGTCTCTGATGTAAACGCCATATCAGTCATTGCTGCTCAACTGCTGCCAGCCTTAGATTTGGCTCCCAAGGGTTTTCTCGGACGATATATAAGAGTGCCCATCCGACCTAAGCTGCTTTCGTCAATTGGAAAGCACTCAAAGGCTGCCTGTTACGCTAAGCAACCTCTCATGTTCTGAATTAGTCGTTTATAAGCTCTAAATTATTCTGATGGATTTTACTTTCTGAGACCGCTTCTCTCCCAACCTCTAACCTCTCCAAACCTCTAAGTCTGGTCGCCCACCATAGAAAAGAAGCCGGGTGGTCGGCCAGACGCCGAAGTTGTGCCTGATTTTTCATATAGCTGAACCGCTGCGATTTCGCTGACCAAAACACTGATGTGCTTGTCGGTCACTTGAGCACAGGCTAGTTCTAGAACCACCGTATTACCGTCCTGTAGTGCTCCCAAGACTTTTTGATACTCGGCCTGAGCCGCTTCTAAGGTTTCTTTTTGCACCACTAAAGGCGAGGGCGAATGCTTCAAATTGACTTCGAGCGTATACATAAATTAAATGATGGACTGACTGATTAGTTATTCCAGTATCTCAGACAAGCTCTCTATCGTGTAGCGGGTATTCTCCACACCTCAGCGACGTCGAAGCGTCGTTTTTTCTTGGTCATCGCTGAGCCTGGGGTAAGATTGCGAAGTGACTCGCCATAGGTAAACACCGGTGTAGGGCGATCGCAAATTTGTGTCGCGTGGATGAATAAAGTGAACAGTATGACCACTCCTTTGGTGGGCATTATTATGGGTAGCGACTCGGATTTGCCCACCATGCAGGCCGCGATTACCGTTTGCGAAGATTTTGCGGTAGCTCACGAGGTTGCAATCGTCTCGGCCCATCGCACTCCAGAGCGCATGGTGGATTATGCCAAAGGCGCCTACAAGCGGGGCTTACAGGTCGTTATCGCAGGTGCCGGTGGAGCGGCCCATTTACCCGGCATGGTGGCAGCCCTAACCCCACTGCCGGTCATTGGCGTTCCAGTTAAAAGTAGCACCCTCAGCGGCCTTGACTCCCTCTATTCCATTGTGCAAATGCCGCGAGGCATTCCCGTTGCTACCGTTGCCATTGGCAACGCGCAAAACGCTGGCCTACTGGCGATACAAATGCTGGCGGCGACCCGTCCCAACCTGATGGCACAGGTGCAGGCTTACCGCCAACAATTGACTGACCAAGTGATGGTCAAACAACAGCAGTTGACCGCAGTGGGCTACCGCGACTACTTAAAACAATCAGCAGCGTCAGATGCTTTCCATGCTTAGCTAACTTGAGAAAAACGCCAAAATTCTTGTGGCGAACCTACCCTCAAAACTCGTTGGGCCTTGACTTAACATTCCTTATAAATTCAGCTGCTAATAATGAGTTTTTGCGTTTCGTCAACGGTTGATAAACGCTCATTTTTTGGTCTATTCTTCAAAAAAATTACGGCTGCAAAAAATCCAAAGGATTGGCGCAAGCCTTCTGAGGTCAAGGTTTTCTGACACCGATAGTGATATTGCTCAAGAGGCTGAATCTTATTAGACTTGCTAACGCCTTTAGAAATGTGTTTTGTGATACAACTGATTGCTGGCATAATTGGTGGAATCTTCTTACTACAAGAGTTTGGTCGGTTGTTCCTCCCTCAGCGGTGTGGCAATTGCTCTACCGTAGCGATTGCCTTTAGCGGCTTTGGTTCAGTCCAGCTATCAAGTTTCTTTAAGTAGTTCAGGGCTTCCTCTTGACAGGACAATTGTGTCTGTCGAGTATGGTTGCGTTTGCTGTCTGATTTGTGTTGAAAGGACGTTTGTGGAAATGTCTAGATTAGTTCTTCGTAAAGGTAATCGTTTCCGGAGGCGGCGATCGACCTTCTGGAACGCTAATGTGCCGCCGATTTCTGAAGCGGTGCAGTCTTATTTCGGTCGCCGTAATGGCTGGAAATGGGTCGCCTGTGTTCCTCTTGCATTAACCATCCTCGGTGTTTGGGGCATAGCCGCATATGCCCAAGACGAGATCGCTGCTGCCGATGTGCAGACCGTACTCGACAACATTTTTGTATTTATTGCCGCAGTGCTCGTGATTTTCATGAACGCTGGCTTCGGCATGCTAGAAACCGGCTTCTGTCGTCAAAAGAATGCCGTCAACATTCTCTCCAAGAATCTCATTGTGTTTGGTATTGCCGTGCTCGCCTTTTGGGCGATCGGCTTTTCCTTCATGTTTGGCGGCGGCAGTCCCTTTATTGGCGGCGGCGGCTGGTTCTTGACTGGCGCACCTGACGTCTATGGTTTGGAAGAGGGTGCTGGCCTGACCATTGACACCTTCTTCTTGTTCCAAGCGGCGTTTGCTGCTACTGCCGCCACAATTGTCTCTGGGGCGGTGGCTGAGCGGATCAAGTTCACTGACTTTTTGATTTTCAGCGCTTTACTCACCGGTATTTCTTATCCCATCACAGGACATTGGGTTTGGAGCGGTGATGGTTGGCTAGGGGCGGCTGGTTTTTCTGACTTTGCTGGCTCCACGGTGGTTCACTCCGTCGGCGGCTGGGCAGCCCTGATGGGGGCAGCTTTCCTTGGCCCCCGCATTGGCAAGTACCAGGATGGTCGCGTCAACGCGATTCCCGGCCACAATATGAGCATTGCGATGTTGGGCGGTTTGATTCTGTGGATTGGCTGGTATGGCTTTAATCCAGGATCTGAATTGGCGGCCAGTACAGCCGTACCCTTTATTGCTGTGACCACCACGCTGGCGGCAGCGGCAGGTGGCTTGGCGGCAACCTTTGTCGCTTGGGCGCTGAATGGCAAGCCTGATTTATCCATGATTATCAATGGTATTTTGGCTGGCCTGGTCGGTATTACCGCTGGTTGTGCGGCTGTCAATTATTTGGGCGCGATTATCATTGGTCTCATTGCCGGTGTAATTGTGGTCTTCTCCGTTGGTTTCTTCGACAGCATTAAAATTGATGACCCTGTGGGTGCTATCTCCGTGCACTTAGTCTGTGGTGTCTGGGGTACTTTGGCGGTAGGCCTGTTTGCGGTTGAGGGTGGCCTATTCTTTGGCGGCGGCTTTGCTCAGCTAGGCTCACAAATCCTCGGTATTTTGAGCATTGGGTTGTTTACGGTGGTCTTTTCCTCCATCGTTTGGCTGATCTTGAAGTCTACTCTCGGTATCCGCGTATCGCCCGAAGAAGAGATGAAGGGTCTCGATATTGGCGAACACGGTATGGAAGCTTACAGCGGCTTCTTGAAGGACACGAGTGATATGGGTGGTATTTCCTAAAGCAGTCAATTCTGTTCTTGGAGCCGAATCATCCTAGCTGCTGTCATAACGACAGCATTGAAATGGCGCTGACGATGCTGTCGGCGCCATTCTGATTATTTGAGGGCAATGGCCTGGGGCTGCCATGAAGAGATTAGTAACAAATCCTTAATCCTTAGAGAGTCTGACTGTTAGGGTGATTTCTAGGAGCGTATGATTAGCCTAACTGCAGTTCTGGAAAATTACGGTTTTCTGGAAAGTCTTGAGCCGTTCAATCTGCCGCTTTATATTAGATTGCTATCGTCTAGTTGCTAAATCCTTTGGCCAAAGAGGGCGGCCCTTCACTAGCTTGTTTGATGCGATCGCGGCTATCCTCATGCTTGAGGGCCTTTGCAGTTAATTGATAATGCGCCTTGGTTTGCCTTTGGCTTTTTTGACTAGTTCACTGCATCCATGCCTAATCCGGATTCTGTTGTAGAGTCATTGCTTCGAGCAATTCCTCAGCTGCGATCAAAATTCTTCTTTAAAACGTCGCTGACTGCCCTTTCCCATGCGATGGAAGATCAGGTGCTGGCAGGAATCGAACAGCCGCTGGTGATTGCTAGTTTTCAGCAAGAGCGCTTTTATCAACAGGAAGCCAACCGCTATCAGCGCATTGCTGAAGTCACCGATCAGGTCTACGTCTTATCAGCGGCGGGCACTAGTTTTGAAGCGGCTGCCGATTTGTACGCTACTTTCACCTTCGAAGAGGGAGACGCGCTGAATCAAGAGTGGCACTTGGTCGTAATTGGCGCGAAATATAGTGCCTGTCTGATTTGCCGGGAGCGGCATAGTGCGCTAGTCGGGCCTTCTGCCCCCACCCAAGATGCTCCAATCTTTGACCAAACGCGGCGCTTTGAAGGCATCTGGACGCAGGAAAGTATTGTGTGTCATCAAGCTGCCAACTTGCTGCTCGATCGCATTGCCGGATATCAACCAGCACTGCAGCCTAAAATTCAGGCGGCTAGAAAGCGCTATTTGCTGCTGTCAGCGACCACGGATGACGTTCCGGTCGGGCCTGGAGCCGATCCTTTTATTCAGCGGTTGGTGACATATTTACAAGCGGGGCAGTACAAACTATCGAAGGCCTATCGAGAGATCACGATCAAGGAGCGGCGGGAACGACTGATTAATTCCATCACCGCCGCCATTCGACGATCGCTCGATCCTGGAGAACTCTTTCAAATCACGGCAGATGAACTGGGTGCGGCGTTAAACAACTGCCGCTGCATCATTTATCGTTGCCCCCCGAACGTGTCAGATATTGAGATTCACCATGAATTTCGACCGCCACAAATGCCTTCCCTCATTGGGGTGTTGTGGCCCATTGCCGACAACCCCCTGTTAGAGCACATCAAACGTGAACACGAGATGGTCGTGGTTCCGGATACTCAACAGCCGCCCCATGGTCTTGCCACGGCGATCGACGCGGTCAACTATTTGCTCGAAGAATGGTGCATTCGTTCATGGGCACTGGTGCCGCTGGTTCATCAGCAGCGGCTGCTCGGCATGATTGAGCTGCATCACGATCAAGACCAGCCTCATCAATGGAGCGAGGACGATCTCGCCCTGGTCGAAGCAGTCGCCGCCCAGCTCAGCGTAGCCGTCATTCAGGCTGATGCTTACGCACATTTGCAAGACCTCAATCAGCAGTTGGAAGCCCTGGAGCGCACGCGCAGCAATCTGATTGCGATTACGGGACATGAACTTCGCACGCCTCTATCTACGATCCAGGTGTGTCTTGAAAGCTTGGCTACGGAACCGGATATGCCAGAGCCGCTTCGCGACACTATGCTGACTTCGGCCCTGGACGATGCTGAACGCATGCGCAAGCTGGTGCAGGATTTTCTTACCCTCTCACGCCTAGAGAGTGGGCGCATCGAGTGGAATCTGGAGGCGCTTTCTGTTGCTGAATGCGTGGACTTGGCTCTCAGCAGCGTGCAGGCCCGCCATAGCGAGCAGACCGCGGGCGTGGCGATCGCCGTCGAACTACCAGCCCAATTGCCGATGGTCAGAGCGGATGGCGAATGGGTTGTCGAGGTGATCGTCAAGCTTATGGACAACGCCTGCAAATTCACTGATCCCGGCGACACGATCGCCATTTCGGCCCAGCAAGTCGATGCCGACATGATTCAAATCACGATCGCCGATTCTGGTCGGGGCATTGAGCCTTATCGCTTAGAAGCGATATTTGACCGGTTTTATCAAGAGGAAGGGGCGCTCCGCCGAACGGCTGGCGGCACCGGATTGGGGCTGGCCATGTGCCGTCAAATTGTTGAAGGATTAGGCGGACGCATTTGGGCCAGCTCAGCAGGCAAATCTCAGGGGAGTCAATTTCATTTCACCCTGCCCATTGCCGAAGGTCGAGCCGCTCTACATGTACGCTCCGGCCACGGCGATTTACTGGTAAACGATTCTGAGGACGAAGCACTGTCCCTCAGCGAGCTCGAACGCCGTAACCCTTACATTTTGGAATAATGAATTTGCCGCTAGCTCATACGAAGCCGCCTGAACCCGGCAGGGTTTCTGCGGTTTTAACGAACTGTTACTTTTCCTTAATAAGTTAACATGTGCTCCCCAGCCTGATAATACAATTTTTGTAACTGAAGATTAAGAGAGGACGGTTTCTATGGCGGAAGTTTTGACCGGGCAAACTCCTAAGTTTGGTGGTAGTACCGGTGGGCTGTTGACGGCAGCCACGGTTGAGGAAAAGTACGCCATTACCTGGACCAGTAAGAAAGAACAGGTTTTTGAAATGCCTACAGGCGGTGCCGCTCTGATGAATGAGGGCGACAACCTGCTGTATTTGGCTCGCAAAGAGCAATGTTTAGCTTTAGGAACTCAACTTCGCACCAAGTTCAAGCCTAAAATTCAGAATTACAAAATTTATCGGATTTATCCCAGCGGTGAAATTCAGTATCTGCATCCGGCTGATGGTGTCTTTCCTGAACGGGTTAATGAAGGTCGTGAGTCGAACAATCGCAAGGATCGCAGCATTGGCAAAAATCCTAGTCCAGCGACTATCAAGTTCAGTGGCAAAAAGCCCTGTGACGTCTAGGAGCTGTCATTTTTAGCCGTCAAATTCTTTTATCGCTAGGGCAGCAGCTTCTTAGTTCGTTGAGTTAAGGCGAGCGCAGTAATGCTAGTTCCTAAAGGCTTCTGTAGTGGAATTGATGACGCGCCCTAGCTACAAAGTTCTCATAATCTACTCAAACTGGGAGGGGGTGTAGCATTGCTATACCCCTTTTAATTTATGTGCGATCGCGCCATTCAGTGCCCGTGGTCGTTGACCTTTGGTTTCTTCATTGCGTCTGTCCTATGGTTTTGCCTTCTCTAGAGCAGTTCACACGCCTCGCTACGCAGGGCAATTTTGTGCCGGTGTATCAAGAACTCGCCGCTGATTTAGATACCCCAGTTTCCGCTTGGCATAAGGTTTGTGCCGCTGCCCCCTACAGCTTTCTGCTCGAATCAGTGGAGGGCGGAGAAACCTTGGGGCGCTATTCCCTTTTGGGCTGCGATCCCCTATGGATATTGGAAACCCGAGGCAGCGCCACGACCCAAACCTTTCGCGACGGCACGGTCAAAACCTATAGTGGCGATCCATTTGCCGTGCTGCCTCAGTGCCTAGCACCCTATCAGCCGGTCAAACTCCCTGAACTGCCTCGTGGCATCGGGGGTTTATTTGGCTTTTGGGGCTATGAGCTGATTCAGTGGATTGAGCCTACCGTCCCAGTCCACGATCGCACTGACACAGATCTGCCCGACGGTTTATGGATGCAGGTCGATAGCCTGCTGATCTTTGACCAAGTTAAACGCAAGATTTGGGTCATTGCCTATGCCGATCTGCGGCAGCCCGGGCGAGACCTGTCAGTGGCCTATCAAGCGGCCTGCGATCGCATTACTACCCTCGTGCGCCAGTTGACTGAGCCCTTGCAAGGGCTCTCACCGCTGACCCAGTGGCATCCTCCTACCAAGACGTCTGCCGCGCCTTCATCCCAATACCACAGCAATCGTACACAAGCCGATTTTTGTGCGGCTGTACAAACTGCTCAAGACTACATTCGCGCCGGCGATATTTTTCAGGTGGTGATTTCCCAGCGGCTATCAACGACTTACGGAGGCAATCCCTTTGATTTGTACCGCTCGCTGCGTCTAGTTAATCCGTCTCCTTACATGGCCTATTTTCACTTCAAAGACTGGCAGCTTATCGGCTCTAGTCCTGAGGTCATGGTCAAAGCGGAAAATGACCCGCGATCGCCGGATCGCAAAATCGCCACTGTGCGACCTATTGCGGGCACTCGCCCCCGAGGCGCCACCCCTGCCGCCGACGCCGACTACGCTGCTGACCTGTTGGCCGACCCCAAAGAAATTGCTGAACACGTCATGCTGGTAGACCTGGGCCGCAACGATTTAGGCCGAGTTTGCGCGAGCGGCACGGTGCGCGTCGATGAACTGATGGTGATTGAGCGGTACTCTCACGTGATGCACATTGTCAGCAACGTCATTGGTCAACTGGCCCCCGACAAAACCGCCTGGGATCTCTTGAAAGCCTGTTTTCCAGCGGGTACGGTGAGCGGTGCGCCCAAGATCCGCGCTATGCAAATCATTCATGAACTCGAACCGGACCACCGTGGCCCGTATTCTGGCGTCTATGGCTACTATGACTTTGAGGGACAGCTCAACACCGCCATTACTATCCGCACCATGATTGTGCATCCCGAAGATGCCGAACACCATCGGGTGAGCGTGCAGGCAGGAGCAGGTTTAGTCGCCGATTCGGTGCAAGAATCGGAATTTCAGGAAACGCTCAATAAGTCACAAGGCATGCTGACTGCAATCCGCAGCTTACAGGGGGAAAGTACAGCCGCCTCCCACCCACCGCAATAAACTCGACTTCAGAAATGCTCTGAAGCTCATTCGTCTTCAATTTTGGCAAACTGGCACTGACAGTCCCCTAACTCCAAAGGAGAACTTCTTTGGACGAGGAGACCCCCTAGCCAAACAGCAGTCATCTTTAGCTTTTGGACTCCGCTGGCGGCTTGACCGGTAGCTGCCATTTGCCTTGTATCAGGCGAGTCAGCACTTCTCGCTGATTAATTAAGTAGATGCTCACAACCGTTAAGGCCACCCCGAACGTTTGAATTGGGCTCAAGACCTCACCCAAAAACAAATTGCCAAACAATAGCGCAAAAACTGGGGTTAAAAAGGTGAGGGCGCTCAAGCTCGTGAGATTGCCCTGGGAGGCGAGAAAGAAAAAGATGCCATAGGCTAGAGCACTGCCCAAAATTGTGGAGTAGGCGATCGCTCCCCAGCCGGATATGCCGATACCTGACCAAGGCTGCACCTCACCCCAAAGCGACAACCCAGACAAAGGCAGACCGCCTAAAACCATGTGCCAGCCGGTTGCTACGACTGGGTCAGCATGCTGCGAGACATAACGGATTAAGATCGTGCCCACCGCCATCGATAACGCTGCCATTAGCATCAGCCATTCTCCCTGGTCGAACAGTGCTCTCAGCAGCATCAGCCCATCCTGCGGAATTTCTGCCAGCGTAAAGTCGCCGTGAACCAAGCTGATAATCCATTCGTCCGGGAGCCCTAATAGGCTAATACCCGATAGGCCAACCGCCAGCCCCAACCAGCCTAATGGCCCCACCTGTTCTTGAAACAGCCAACGGGCCATCAGCGCCACCGCTAGGGGCTGTGAATCAATCATCACAGAGCCTAGACCCGCTCCAGTGCGCACCAGTCCCTGAGCTAAAAATCCCTGAAATAGGGCGCCATCGACGATTGCAAATAGGGCAATCCAGCCCCATCCTCGGGCGCTTACTTGAAAGCTACGCCCCATCACCATCGCTGCCAACAGGACGATGACCCCCGCTGGTAGCAGGCGCATCGTTGCCAGAAAAAAGGGCTGTGTCTCTGGAATGACGCCCTTCATCGCGACCATCGCCGTTCCCCAGAGAAAAAATGGAGCAATCATCAGAGGAACTTGAAGCAGAGGCTTGCGGTTAGGCGGGTTCAAATCCATTGGCGGGGATGAGAGGCAGTACGCAACAAACAGTTACTTCAATATAAATAAACCTGAAGCTCCTAGCCAGTTTTGTGACGACTCTTGGTCGTGCTGATGCGCAGAAGCGAGTGAATTAAGCGATGAATCGCTCCACGCGCTCATGGTGCCAGTCATCGAATAAGGCGACGGCCCCCTCGACATCACCGTGCCACAATCTGGCTTCCAACGCCTTGAGCCGCGACTGCGAGCCATTTACTTTACCTCTCTTTAATCACTCTTGGAAGAGATAATCTGAAACGTTGGAATTACATTCTCGAAATGCTCATTCTGCAGTAGCGGCTATACGAAAAAATGAGGGCTTCAGCTTCCTTCTGCTTCAAGTGACAGAAGAGGGATACTATCCCCGATATCACAGCAAATACAATCCTATTGAGCGCTGTTGGGCGGCGCTGGAGCAGTTTTGGAATGGCACCATTCTCGACTCTGTGGCAACGACACTGCATTGGGCGAGTAACCTCCTCTAGAAGGGCACACCGCCGCCGCTCGAACATGTTCAGCAGGTCTATGAAAAGGGTTTCACGGTCGATGCTGATACCTTGGCCGCTGACCGAGTCGATTGGCATCCTTCAGAGGACTTGCCCCAATGGGCCATTACCATCGGCGCACAGTGATAGGGTACTTATTTAAGCGCAAAGCCCTAAGTTAACGCCGGCTTCATCGAGGAAAACTAAATCCTCGGCGGGGACGTCCCGCAGGCTTGGCCAATAGTCATCGCGCTGTTGCTGTTTGGTTGCGCTGTAGACTTCACTGGCCTTGAGACTTTTTTTTCGCGTGATGCCCAGTTTGCTAAGGGTGCGACTG
>JBCCNE010000048.1:0-16033 GCA_039026015.1 Cyanobacteria bacterium P01_C01_bin.70
AATGGGGAAAACCGCATTCGTTTTAAATATCGCGCGGAATATCGCTAGCACGCAAAAGCTGCCGGTGGCCATCTTCAGCTTAGAAATGTCGAAGCAGCAGCTGGTTTACCGCCTGCTGTCTAGTGAACTGGCCTTGGAAACCAGTCGCCTTCGCACCGGTCGCCTCAATCCCAATGAATGGACAATCTTGGGGCAAGGCATCAATCAACTGTCAGAAATGCCGATTTTTATTGACGATACGCCCAATATTTCGGTGACGGAGATGCGCTCTAAGGCACGACGCCTGCAGGCGGAGCAGGGCGGAGCACTCGGACTAATTCTCATTGATTATTTGCAGTTAATGGAAGGCAGCAGCGATAACCGCGTACAGGAATTGTCGAAGATTACGCGATCGCTCAAAGGTCTTGCCCGTGAACTCAACGTCCCGATCATTTCCCTTTCACAGCTCAGCCGTGGCGTCGAATCCCGCACTAATAAACGGCCCATGATGTCAGATCTTCGTGAAAGTGGATCGATCGAGCAGGATGCAGACGTGATTATGATGCTGTATCGCGAGGAATATTACGATCCTGACACGCCCGATCGCGGCATCGCCGAAATCATCATCACCAAACACCGCAACGGCCCAACGGGAACAGTAAAGCTGTTGTTTGAGCCGCAATATACTCGCTTCCGCAACTTAGCGCAGCCGCCAGCATGATTTGACAGCAATTCCCATACTGAGAATCATTGGTAAGTGGATATCAGAGTGGCGTAGGGCTGTCAAGCAGCCGGTGGAGTAATCGGAGAGCGAGATTTAAGAGGATCGCGTTCAACAGCTTGGATATAGTTGGCGATCGCGTGGTCGAGAGTGGTCTTGGGCTTACGCAGTCTTAGCGTGAGGAAAAACAGCAGCGCATCAAGGTGCAGCAGCAAAATAACCAGAAAATCGTTGCTGATGTTGCCTTGAGCAGGAATGCGTCCTTTGGCCGAGTCGAAATAGATCACTTCCTGAACGTGGGTGTAGTTCAGCAAAGGTGGAATGCGGGGCACAATGTCGTTGGCATGAACGCAGCGAAATGAACGGCCTTTAAGTGTGCCAGTAATTTTGCGGCTCAGGAGCTGATTGACCACGCGGGGACTGCCATACGTGTAGAGATAAATAGCATTGTGGTAAGTTGCAGCGTGATAGGCCGTCAGCGTCGCGATCGCTCCGCCCAGGCTATGCCCCGTTACAAATAATGGGCTCCATTCATTGCGGATATTTTCATAGATGATATTGCTGATGCCGCGTGGCCCAATCCATTCACAAGCCGTCATGTGCTCGCGAATGGTATCGGGCAGGGCTGAGCCCCAAACATTTTGAAACGCCTGCAGAAAGCCGGCGTGGGCAAACAGCGGCCCTGCCCCATACTCTTTGTCTTCGACATCGGGGAGCTTGTTTCGCAAGATGATGATGTCTGTGAGGATATCGATATAGTTTTTTTCAGTGCCGCGAAACGCCAGCACGGCAAACGGTTCAGTTTCACCAGGATGCAGCGCTAAGAATCCCTGAGTGCCCCGAGTGTCCAAAAAGTAGGCTTGGTCAAATCCTACCCGCCGTAGATGACTGGCGATATTGGACTTGGAGTCATAGGCTAAACGAGAACACTGAGCCAGCCACCATGCTGTATGGGGCTGATACCCCTCACCTCCCGTTGGCAAGGCAATTTGTTCGGCGTTGGCAAAATAAACTGGCGACGACGCTACTGCCATAACTGTAAATGCTCCCTATCTCTGCCACCGTCAAGATAGCCCACGGCACAGCGTTGAGCGCAGATATGCTGATTTGTATTGATGAAGATGAGGTTTTGTTGAGACTGGCCCCATGACCTTATTCGCCTGGCCCTTAAATCGCAATCGCTGGCGGCGCTTGCTCATGTGGCTGCTGGCTGGCTGGCTGTTGATATGGCTGCTGGCGGCTTGTCCTGCGACCGCCAATATGGCTAATCCAGAACAGTCCGGTGACCTGCTAACTGAACCTTGGACTGATGTCGCTAATCTGGACATTCAGCACGAAGATTTGGTTTTGGACTTGCGTTCCCTCGAAGATAATTTTTTGGCTGAGATTACAGCAACCTATCTAATCGATAACCCTGGCGCGGCAACCACTGTTCCCTTGCTGTTTGCTGCACCAGGGTTAGAAATTGGCTCAGTCGTGCTGGACAACCAGCAGGCGATCGCTGCAACGCCAACAGAGACTCTTACCATTCCTGAAGACTGGGACACAAAAGACTTTTTGCGCCCGCTCAAAGGATTGCGATTTGAAGTACCTTTGAGCCCCGGAGAGCACACGATTACCGTGAATTATCAAGGTGCTCCCAGCAGCGACGACGTTGACCTTTATCGCCAATATACGCTGGAATATTGGCTGGCACCGGCTTTACAGTGGCGGTCTTTTGGCACCTTGACCGTAGACGTGTTGGCGCCGCTGCGGTGGGAAACGATAGTAAAGCCGCAGTTATCTCTGATCGCACCCGCCCACTGGCAACAAACCTTCGAAGGACTCCCCAGCGATGTGCTAACGGTCAGCGCTCGTCCATTACTGTCGCCGCTAGTTGGCATTCTGCGTCTTGTTTGTCAGGTTGGTGGCGTGGCGATCGCCTTCGTCGTCACGTTTTGGCTCTATCGCTGGCTGGGCCGGCTGTCGCAGCAGCAAAATTGGTCAAGTTCCTGGCTAGTGCTGGCGTTCTTACTGGTGATTCCCCTCAGCGTTCCCCTGTTTTGGGGCTGTGGCGGGCTCGGCATCTGGGCGGCAGAGTCGCTGCTTGATGGTCAATATCTGGCGGTAACCTACCGCTATTCCCGTATGGTTTTGTTTTTGCTGCTGGGTTTAGTGGCTGTGCCAACGGGGCTCATCGTCGCCGTTTTTGGTTTTATCAGGGGGCGGGCCAGCGGCCGATCAGCGGCGATCGCCCGAGAGACGACATAGGCTCGCGGAGACGCTAGAGAGGCATCTAACAGCCTGCGCTCACACTTGTCCCATCGATGCCAAAAGCTTACGACAGAGCATTAAACGCTAAACCGCAAGCAGCACCAAGGCATACACTGCCGCCCCGGCAAAGAAAAAGCCAAAATGACTTTCCTCCTCTCCCGGCAGCTCTTCTTTCAGGACATTGAGAATCAGGCCGCCAGCAACCAAGGCCCAAGCGGCTAAAATTCCTGCCTCTTCTAGGTGCAGCGCTTGGCCCAGCGCCCAACCCAGCACAATCGTGCCGGCCAAAATCCAGCGCCCAAACTGGTCGTAAACTCGCTTGTGATGCTTACGCAGGCCCACATCGTTAACGGCAAAATGCAGCGCCAAAGCTAAGAACAGCGTCAAACAGGCAGCCAGCCCGTGCCCTTCTGACTCCCGCAACAGGTAACCCAAAATCAGGTTGTAGCTAGCAAAGGAAACAACATGAACCCAAAAAATGCCGAGATGAGTAGTATCTTCTCCATGACTCTTGGCGCGCTGGGAGCGCGATCGCAAAGCCAGCTTTTCTAATCCATAAAAGATGGCCAACCCCAGCAGCGCTAGTAAATAGACATGATGCTCCAGGTAAGCGACCAAGCCCACAGAGCTATCCTGAATTGCTTCCTGGGCATGGCTCAGCTCTGGCAGTACGTCTAGGAAGATATAGGTGATCGACACGCCGCCCGCGATCGATATCCACCAGCGCTGCGGGATTTTCGTCAGCCACTGCGTCCGACTGGCAAAGATATGCACCAGCGCCAAACAAATCGCGAGCCCTAAACCAATTAGGTTGATATCAACGTGCATAATTGACCGCCATCACTGGGATACACTTTGTAATGTCACTAAATTCCAGCACAAATTATGACACCTGAACGCTGGCAAGAACCTGAGAAAAGTGACACCGATGAGCTGGCGCTGACGGCTTCTTTTGCACCTTGAGGGTGACCAAAACTGCTATGCCATTAGCTAAAACGCTTATATCTCAGCAGCTTTCAGCGAAATCTGGCAGAATTCAGCAGGCTCAATTTGGTAGCGCTATTCACCTTTGTCCTTGTGATGCCGTGGGCAAATCTGGCTCTAAAGTTGCCCAGAGCCAGGGGATTTCAGTGCGACATCAATCTGACAGCTATAGACTCGAAACAGAACGTCTATACAACTGCACACATCATGATCAGCAAAGGTAAATCGTTGCCTGAGGGAGTGCCGACATCGTTTAATGAGCTGATGAGCTGGCACAAGGCCACACTGAGACTTCACAGAATCGCAAGCTTGAGCCTGACAGCATTTTCTTGTCTGGCAACCATTGTTTTACCTGAGGATGAGAACTTCAGGACATTTTCATCTCACCAGCTTCAAAAACGCTGTCAGTAGCCTCAGCAAGAAAACGCTATGATACTGACACAAACGTAAAGTTTTATTGCGCAGGAGTTTATTATGACTGCTTTGGACCTCGACCACATTGCCGCCCAGCTAGAGAGCGACAGTTCAAAAGACCGGATGCTGGCGTTGGCCATGTTGCGAGATGTCGAGCCTGAAACAGCAGCACCTTTAGTGCGTAAGGTCATTCATGACGAGAATCTTCAGGTGCGCTCGATGGCAGTCTTTGCCATGGGGCTGAAGCCCGATAACGAGACGTTTGATATTTTGATCAAGCTAGTAGAGACTGATCCTGATTACGGCATTCGAGCAGACGCTGCTGGAGCCCTGGGATATTTGGAGGATCCACGGGCATTTGAGGTGCTGGTGCGGGCTTTTTATGAAGACACGGATTGGCTGGTTCGCTTTAGCGCGGCAGTTTCCCTAGGCAATCTCAAAGACCCACGGGCTCATGACGTACTGCTAGAAGCTTTGAACAGCAAGGAGGTCGTGATTCAGCAGGCGGCGATCGCCGCCATTGGTGAAGTCGGCGACGTCGAAGCGGTGGACAACATCCTGAATTTTGCCCAAGCGGAGGACTGGCTCATTCGTCAGCGACTAGCCGAAGCCTTGGCCAATCTGCCTTCCCCCAAAACTGAACCAGCTCTCCGTTTTCTAGCCAAGGACTCGCATCCTCAAGTGTCTGAAGCAGCTCGCATTTCTTTGCAGCGCCTGAGCGATCGCGCTGAATAACCTGATACAAACGCTGATGCTTGATCGCTCCCCAAGTTGCGGCCAAACTTGGGAAACTTGATTTTAGCTAAGCCAGATAGCTAATCCATTGATTGACGACTTGGGGCGTGCCGTACCACGTAACTCCAGGCTTCGGAGAATGAAACACGTTTTCTAGTATCAAGTTTTTAGCCCCTTCGAGGTGCGCCGCCGCCACCGGTGTAATACCGTCGCCCCAGCAATCGCCTTGCCCCGCCGTTAGTTGATAGCTGTTGTAGGTAAACCAAGTGCGCCAGCGCTGCCCAAAAACTGCCTTACCCGCGAAGCAAATATAATCTACATCGTCTTGGTAAGCCCCCGGATAGGTCTGGTTCACAAAGTCAAGGTTACGACGAGTCCACCGCTCCTGGCTGATATGGGGGGTGCCCAAGGTCAATAAAGTTTGAATGTGGTGGTGACCGGCCCAGCAGTTGCGGCGGTGCTGATCGGGAGCGTGAACGGTATACGGCTGTTCACCCAAATAGATGCGAGCAATCCAGCCGCCAGCGGAGTGGCCGACCAGGTTAACGCGATCGCTTTGGGTAATCTGCATGGCCTGTTCAACCGTTTGAGCAATCACCTGCAAAATCGGCTGCACTGAGCGTCCCCCAATGGTTGGCAACCAACTGGCTTGGGTCAGCGGCACCGTTTTGGCCCAAATTCCTCGCTGGTTGAGATCCGCTTCTAACGGTCGATAGGGGGCAGCCCCCGCAAAATATCCGGGAAGAATTACCGTCGGCAAGGTCATGCTGTGTGTTTGCGATCGCCAGCTCCCATTATCTAGCGTCGTGGCCTGATTTGAATTTGCCGTTTGCGAATAGTTTCCTCACACCAAAGCCGGTTCAACACTGCTGGCAAACTGGGCAGCAGCACTATCGCCATGTTTTAGCAAGGTGGTCTTGGGTATGGGGCCACGCAGGTGTTCCCAGGGGAGTACTTGATCGCGCTCCCAAGGCTGATGCACGTAGAAGTCTAGCGGTGGCAGTTGCCCTTTCAGCGCTTTGAAGGCGCGTTTGTAGCTGCCGAGAGAATCCCCAAACTCGCGCACCTGTAGCAGCAGTGGAGTAAGGCGGCGATCGCCGCGAGAAATCAGCGCCTGAATAATTGACCAGTTATAGCTCTCGGGTCGAAAGTCGATGCCTTTGGGTCGCAACCGCTTTTGCAGCAGTTTTAGCCGTTTCTCCGCCTGAGGATTAACCCCATACCACTGAAATGGCGTCTGGGCTTTCGGCACAAACGTGCTGCATCCCAAGGTTAAGCGCAAACCCGGTACGGCCTTTTTAAGCTGCACCATCAGTTCTGCGGTGGCCTCTAAGTCGTCTGGCTGCTCCCCCGGAATGCCCGCCATCCCATACAGTTTTAGGGCGTTGAGTCCTCCGGCTTTGGCGTTCACTGCGGCGGCTAGAATGTCGTCGGTCGCGAGCTTTTTGTTGACGATCTGGCGAACTCGCTCGGAACCGCTTTCGATCGCGATCGTGATGGATTTGGCACCGTGGCGGGTCAGGGTAGCAGTGAGCTTTTCGTTCACTGTATTGGTGCGCACTGAAGAAATGCTCAGCCGCACATCGTCAAACTGGGGCCGGTTCAAGTAGTCCAACAAGTCGTCAAATGCCGGATGCTGGGTCACAGAAGCGCCTAACAAGCCGAGGCGATTGGTCACCGCTAGCCCCTTCTCCACGGCGGGAACCAGGCTGTCCGTCACTGAGGCCGTGCGAAAGGGCAGGGTTAAATAACTAGCCAAGCAAAACCGACACATTTCTGGACAACTGCGCACCACCTCCACCATGTAGATGTTTTCCCAGGCAGCTTTTTCCGTAACGACCGCCGAGACCGAGAGGGCGTTGCCGCGATAAGTTTGCTTTTCAATAACGGGGGGAATGTCAGCATTTACCGGCTTTATGGATGCCAATGGCCCGGTCGGGCTGACATAGGTCGGCTCATACAGAGCGGGAATGTAAATCCCTGGCACCTGGGCTAAGCGTCGAAGTTGAGTGGAGCGATCGCAGCCTCGTACAGTTTGATAAGCGTCGATAAAAGCGTCGAGCACCACCTCGCCATCCCCCAGCAGCACTACGTCAAAAAATGCGGCAAAGGGCTCTGGGTTGGCAGTTAGTACTGGACCACCACCAAATACCAGGGGATGCTCGTTGCCGCGATCGCGGGTCAAAATCGGCATATCCAGCGACTCCAGCATCGCCAGAATATTGGCATAATCCAACTCCCACGACATGGATACGCCCAGCAGTTCAACCCGGCTAGGCAAAGGCTCGTGGCCATCGGTAAACCACCGCGCTACGGCTAAATCAGACCGTTGCGCCAACATCGCCCAAATAATTTGGTAGCCCAAACTGGTAATGCCCACGCTGTACTCATTCGGAAAGGCAAAAACGACTGGCGTCGCCTGGTCAGACGGCGACGCTGGTTTAAACAGCAGGCGTTCTAAGTGAAATGGCGCGGTCAATAGACAACTCTCTCCTACGTAATCGATATCCCTTGTGCGGTGGAGCCGCTAGCGGTACAAAAATGGCTTTAAAGCACGCCGTTAAATTCCGTACAGGCGTCTGAAATCACGGAAATACCCTGAGCTACCAGCCACCTACGCACGTCAACCTCTGGTTAGATGCACGGTTACACTTTATAAACACTTTAACTAGGATGACATCATAAACATCCTTTCATCATTCAAAGGTAAGCAGCCAAGCGGTTGACATTGCTTTCCTTAGCTGGGATGAAAAGTACTGTGCCTTCGCGTTAAGACTTTAGAAAGTTCGGATAATTCTTCTAGTGCTCGAAAGGGCAACTAAAATCCATGCGGCAATCTTCCAGTAAAGTTTTAGAAAGGCTCCTGTTAGAAGAGACTATCGTCCCTTCACGCGAGGACTTAAATGGGCAAGCGCTCACCTCAGAGCAGCAAAAATGCCTTTCGGCTGAGGCCAAACAGTGGCTTAAACAAGGTAGCGCTCATCAGCGCCAGGGCAACACCGTTGCCGCACTCGCCGATTTTCAAAAAGCGCTCAGAGCCTTTCAAACCCTTGCACAGAAGCGCTCAGAAGCCAAAGTAGTGCTGCTAATGGCTCAACTGTGCTACGGCCTGGCTGACTACCTATGGGCAACTGATTATGCCCGCCAGGGTCTAGATTTAGCCCGGCAGCTTGCCGACACGGCACTGCTGCATCAAGCATTAAGCTGCTTAGGCAACAGCTATCGCCACCTGGGTGAGCTTGACAAAGCCGAAAACTGCATGGCTCAGAGTTTGGCGATTGCCCAAGCCGCCAACGACCCAGAAGCAGAGATGCGTTCTTTGGGGAATTTGGCCCTGATTTATCGAGTTCAGGGCCAGACAGAGAAAGCCCTGCCACTCTACGAGCAAAGCTTAGAGCTAGCCGAGGCCTGCGATGATACTGTGGCCTTGGAGCAAATTTTGCGCAATCTGGGCAATGCACATCACACCCTAGGCAACTCGCAAAAAACGATTGAATATTACGATCGCCTGCTGCGACTCTGCCGCGATCGCATGGAACCCATTGTCGTCAGTAAAATCCTCCGCAATCTCAACAGCGCCTGCTACGCGATTAGCGATTACTCTCGGGCGGTGGTTTATCTGCAAGAGCGCTTAGAGCTGGTACATCGACTACAGGATTATCGCAGCGAATCCCAAACCCTAGAGAGTCTCGCGATTAATTACGACATTTTGGGCGATAGTGCTAAAGCGTTACAGGCCCGTGAGGAACGACTCAAACTGGCCTTTCGCCTGCAAGATTTCCAGATGCAGCGGCAGGCCCTATCGAGTCTGAAGATGGCCTGCATTGCCCTGGGCGACTTTGACCGCGTCAAGCGCTATGTTGACTATCTCACTGAGTCCATTTAAGTGGGTGCATTCCAGCTGTGTCAGGGAGTGCAAGGATCTTACTCGCGAGCCAGACACTCGCACCAGAGGCATGACTAGATCTGCAAGTGGGGAGTGCTTTCAATCTGAGCCTTGCGGCTATGGCTGGCCGTGAACAAGCACGCTGTTTGAGGAAGGCAGTGCTTAACATTATCCTGAGACCGCCTTCTAGGATTTGAGGCAGAATTCACATAATCTTTGTCGAGTAACGCTAGGCTCAGGAGTTAACCATCGTTCACGTGAACTTATCTGTCTCTACGGGTATCCTCTGATAGCATGTCTTTGTCTGAAGATGAACCGCTTACAGGCCGCTTGAGGAGAGTGCTCGCAAGGCACCAAAACCAAGGTTGACAACCCTCTTAGCCCTCTCAAAACGACCGGAAACCTGCTTCCCAGACATGTATTTCTCCATTAGCTGTAATTCTTAAGTTCAAAAGGATGCCCTATGAAAGCCATGATTTTGGCCGCCGGTAAGGGAACTCGGGTACGACCCATCACTTACACGATTCCGAAGCCGATGATCCCGATTTTGCAAAAGCCGGTAATGGAGTTTTTGCTCGATCTTCTGAAACACCACGGCTTTGATCAGATCATGGTCAACGTTAGCCATCTTGCTAACGAAATCGAAGGCTACTTTCGCGATGGTCAGCGCTTTGGGGTCGAGCTTGCTTATTCCTTTGAAGGCCGCATTGAGGATGGCCAACTGGTGGGAGACGCCCTTGGCTCAGCTGGCGGCATGAAAAAAATTCAGGAATTTTCACCCTTCTTTGATGACACTTTTGTGGTGCTTTGCGGGGATGCCCTAATTGACCTCGATTTGACCGAAGCGTTGCGCCAGCATAAGGAAAAGGGCGCGATCGCCACTGTCGTGATGAAGTCAGTACCCCTGAAGCAGGTACCCAGCTACGGCGTGGTGGTGACCGATGACGAGGGTCGTATCAAGTCATTCCAAGAAAAGCCCAAGGTCGAAGAAGCGCTCAGCACGGACATCAACACCGGTATTTATATCTTTGAGCCAGAAATCTTCAACTATATTCCCGCCGGCATGGAATACGACATCGGTGGCGACTTATTTCCCAAGCTGGTGGCCGCTGGAGCACCCTTCTATGGCATCCGCATGGACTTTGAGTGGGTTGATATTGGCAAAGTTCCTGATTATTGGCAGGCGATTCAAGATGTCATGACTGGACAGGTCAAGCTGATTGACATCCCCGGCGAGGAAGTTAAGCCGGGCATCTTTACTGGATTGAACGTCAAGGTGAACTGGGACAAAGTCGATATTCAAGGCCCCGTCTATATCGGTGCCAGAGCCCATATTGAAGACGGGGCGACCATTGTTGGGCCGACGATGATTGGTCCCAACTGCGCCATTTGCCGCAACGCCATCGTTGATCGCAGCGTGATCTTTGAATATTCCCGGATTGGCCCCGGTGTTCGTCTAGTCGATAAGCTGGTGTTTGGTCGCTATTGCGTAGACAAAACCGGTGCTTCCATCGATATGCAGGCAGCAGCGCTCGACTGGCTGATCACCGACACCCGCCAGGCAGAATTGGCCAAACCGCCGATCGAGCATCATGAAATTGCTGAACTCATGAGCCAGCAGTCTTAGGGGCTGTCATCATTTAGCGGTCAAGCCCTGATGCTGAAAGCGGTTCAGCCCCTAGCTAAGTTTCAGAAGCAGGCGCGGCAATGCTCATACCGCAGACATTCTGGCCTTAATTGATGACGCGCCCTAAGTCTCAACTGTGGCGGCGATCGCCGCTGAAATCAACTCAATCCGGGGCGCGAGCAATCGCGCCCCACTTTTTTGCTAAGCCACGGCCCGTAACGCTGATGCCTACAACCGTTTTACGTTTCTAAAGTTATCGACACAGCATAAAGCAGCTTATCGAAGGAGTATTTCAACAATTTGAGCGGTCCTGAACTGATGGCTAGTTACTACATAAAGCGTGAAAGCACGGCCAGTTTGACAGTCTTGGATTCCAAGTCGCAGAGCTAAAATCGCCAGCGGATATTGCTCCCCAAAAATGATAAAGGCGGCACTTCATTTAGGTGTGGGCCATCATAATAATCGGTGGTCAGGCCAATAGGGACAGCAACAGGATGCGTAAATTACGACGGCATAGAGAACGTCAGCCATGGCTCAATGGGCGGCAGTTGTTGGGGCTATCGCTGACGGCCTTTTTACTGGCTATCAGTTGTTGGCTCCTATTCACCCTGAGCAGCTTTGCCCAGTTAGACCCGCTCAACAATGCACCGGTCGTGCTGGATGGTCGGCCCCTGTTGGAGGTGGCCTCAACCAATCAGGTCAATGCCGACGAGCGAGCCGAGACCATTAGCCGGGAACTAGAAGAACTGGCCGATGCCAATGAAGATCTGTATGTCACCACCGACATTCGCAACAAGGCCTGGGTGCTGTTGGTGAATGATCGGTATTTAATGACCATTACGCAAGAAGATGCTCGGTTGCATCGGGCCGACTCGCCACGATCGCTAGCAGACGATTGGGCGAATCAACTGAATGAAGACTTGGCTACAGCGCTGCAGGAACGTAGTGATGCGGTTCTTCAGCGGCGTGTGGTGATGGCTTTAGTGCTGCTGCTGTTGACCCTGGCCGCAGACCGGCTGGTCGGCTATGTGTGGCGGCGATCGCTGCGTCCCCTGCTGGAAAACGTCACGACCTCTCACGACGATGATCATGCTCCCCCTGCCGGCTTGAACCTGTTACTGTCGCTGCTGCTGAGCCTAATTCGGTTTGCGCTGTGGCTTAGTGTGATCACCTACATCACGACGCTGTTTCCGCTGACGCGTCGCTGGAGCTTCTTTTTTCGTCGCCAAGCCCTGGTCAGTTTTTTGGAGCCGACGCTGCGCCTGGGACAAAGCGAATTTTCTATTCTCAGCCTCTTGATTTTGTTGGGAATGCTGTTAGCAATTGTGGTCATTTCTGGCGTTTTTGCTAACTTCTTGCGATCGCGAGTGCTACGACTCACGAACATTGATCGAGGTTCTCGCGAGGCGATTTCAGTTTTGGCGAAATACAGCCTGATTTTTGTCGGCACGGTGGTGCTGTTACAAATCTGGGGATTGGATTTGAGTTCTCTGGCATTAATCGCCAGTGCCCTAGGTGTAGGGATCGGCTTGGGTTTACAAAATATCGTCAAAGACTTTGGCAGCGGCGTGATTTTAGTGTTTGAACGACCGATTCAGGCGGGGGATTTTGTTTCCTTTGGCGACTTTCAAGGCACAGTAGAGCATATCGGAGCCCGCAGCACCGAAATCAAAACCCTTGATCAAATCTCTATCATCGTGCCCAACTCCCGCTTTCTGGAGCAGGAGGTCATCAACTGGAGCCACCGCAACCCCGTCTCCCGCATTCGCCTACCAGTAGGAGTCGCTTATAGCTCAGAGCCCAAGGTAGTCAAAGAAGTGCTGATCGAAGCCAGCTATCAGCATCCCCAGGTGTTATCCAAGCCACCACCGCTGGTCTTCTTCAAAGGATTTGGCGACAGTTCTCTCGATTTTGAGCTGCTGGTTTGGATCGCTGATCCACCTAAACAACTCCTGATTAAGAGTGACCTCTACTTTGCAATCGAAGCGGCTTTACGCCATCACAACATCGAAATTCCCTTTCCCCAGCGTGATTTGCACGTTCGCAGTGGGCACTTACCCGTCGACTTGGCCAGGGATCCTCAAAGATGGCGATCGCCTTTATCCGAAGACAACTAACCCCAGCTGCATCTCAGCCAAAATCCGTCACTGCCTTTCACCGTAGGGACTAACGAGATCGGTCAGCCCCCAAAACCAGCCTTCCTGAGGCGAGCAAGATGCGCTCGCTTCGGCGCAAAGATGCCTAGCAGCCTCAAATAGTCAGCCTCATATCGCGGGGCAGCATAATTTGAAAAGCCGTGGCCCTCGCGTCACTTGTGACCTGAATATCTCCACCAATGTGCAGCAGCAGCTTTTGCACCAACGCCAGCCCGAGCCCTGTGCCGCCCTGCTTCCAGGGGTCTGAACTGGGTACCCGATAAAACTTATCAAAAATGCGAGGCAGTTCTGTAGCGGGAATCTCGACACCAGAATTAGCCACAGTCACCAAAATCTGATCAGCGGTATCGGCGGTATCGGCGATCGCGGAGATCGAAATGGTTTCTCCAGGAGGAGTATATTTGCAGGCATTGTTCAACAGCTCGGCAAACACTCGCTCCAAACTAGCTTGGTCACTAATAATCGGCGGAATTGTTTCGGGCAGATTGACCTTAAGATGCTGCTTGCGGCTTTGAGCCCGCTCAAAAAAGCTGTTGGCAATGCCGGTCAACCAACTGGGTAAGATAATCTGCTGGGGCGTGATGGGATGGTTGCCGCCATCCAGCCGCTGTAGATCAAGCAAATCGTTAATCAGGCTGATTTCCCGCTCGCACTCTTCCTTTAAGACAATGTAGTAACGAGCAATGCGATTTTGGCTGACCTTGGGCTTTTGCAGTTCCTCATTCAGATTGAACTCTTGGTTGAGGGTGACTCCTAGAAGCTGCAGCGCTACCCGCATGCTGGTCACGGGCGTGCGTAGCTCGTGGGAAACCGTACTGAGAAAATCATCTTTAAGCTGATTGAGTCGCTCCAACTCTTTAACCTGAGCCTGTGAGGCTTGATACAGCCGGGCTTGCCGAATCGCAATCGCACACTGGTTCGCCACCTGCTGCACCAGGCGAATCTCTGGTTCTTCAAAACTGTAGTCTTTCTCATTAATCAGCCAAAGATCGCCCAAGACACCGCGATCATCGCGAATGGGACAGGCAAACATCGCCACGTGTCCCCGCACTGGATTAGGTTCCTTAGAGCAAAACTGAAAATATTGACCGTCCAGCAGCTGATGGTACACCTCAGGAAACGCCTCCATCTGAGCCACGCGCCCTTGGTACGGGGGCAACGATTCGTTGTATTCGTAATAAATCGTTGAGGTGCCCTGCTCCAGGTCATAAAGCGCCGTATTAGAACCTCTAGCACCCAAAACACCCGTCAGTTCTTCGACCGCCGTTTGCAAGATTTGCGATTCGTCTAAACTGTCTCGCACCCGATCAGTGATGCGCTTGAGGGTGGCTTCAAAATCGAGTGCTTGGCGAAGCTGCCGAGTGCGCTGCTCGACCTGTGTTTCTAACTCGGTGTTGAGTTTGCGGACTTCGCTGTAGAGATCGGCCTGGGCGATCGCCCGTCCTACCTGGGTCGCCACGTCTTGCAGGGACTCGATCTCCCACGGCAACCAGGGACGAGGATGACAGCAATCATGTACACAGATCAGCCCTAGCAGCATCTCTCCTTGAATGACCGGAATCGCGATGTGCGACTGTACATTAAACGCCTGTAAGTGGCCTTTGTATTCAGGAGAGAGATTTGTTCTGGCAACATCCTCAATGATTTGGACTTCTCCCGAGCGATATTGCGCTATGTCAGCATCTTGAAAGTAGGTAATCTCCAGCAAAATTTCTTTGAGCGAACTCTGATCTGAGACCACGGCTTCAGCTACAACGCCAACATTGTCAGGCCGCAGGCTATAGAACAAGACGCGATCGGCTTCTAAAAAGCGCCGCACTTCTTCCATACTGCGCTCTAACAGGTTGACCGGACGCATGGATTGCAGCAAATGCTTCGCAATCGCTCCCAACAAGCGTTCCCGCCGCGATTCTCGCTGCAGTCGCTGCTCAGCTTCTACCCGATGCGTAATGTCTCGCAGCGTATGCACCAAAAAAGCTGGTTGCTCGCTAGTCTTCATGATGCTGATTTGAGCTACCAAAATTCGCACTTCATCAGTGCCGCTGCGGAGGGCAACTTCACGTTCTTGGGGCGTTTGAGTAGCTAGCACCTTAGCCTGCAGCCCCTGCAAAATATCGAGACCAGTATGACTTAGCCAAGTGGCTTCGGGGGCTCTCAGCAGAGCCGCTTGTGTCTGTCCAAAAAACTCACATCCAGCGCTGTTAACATACACCCAATTGCCGTCACAGTCAGTCAAAAAGATGGGATCGGCGATTGAGTCAAGGATAGTGGGAATTTCAGGAAGACTTTCGGTCAGATTTTGACCGCGAGATGTCGATTGGATAGTGAATAACTCGTGAGCCATTTAAAGCGGAAAACTGAAACAGCAATTGACAGCGAAATCAGGTGAGATAACGAAATCACTGGGATGAATAAAGATAAGGTGACAGCTTGGGTGCTAACAGCCACAAAATGGAAAAAATCTCACTGACAGAGCGTCTAATCTAACGAAGCGTTATGAGGGCACCTTGATGGTAGGGATAATATATCGACTGCTCTGAAGTTATTTTGTCACCCTAAAAACCGAGTTTACTCTAAAAGGCTTAACTTTATTAGCCCGTATAGCCTGCTGGATAATTCCTACGTAAAAGCACGGATTGATTGCTTCCTTGTTTAAGGATGCTTGATATTATCCCGATCAATTCTTACTGAATTTTCATAATTCACTATTCCCGATTTTGGGCAAAAACGCGCACGGGCGATCATGTCTTAAAGAAAAGATCCGTATCTACTGGGAAGACAGGCATCTAATAAAAAAGGTGCTTCCGTAGAAGCACCTAAAATTGTCGAGAGGAGAACAGGAATGCTTAACATGTAAGCCTTCAAGTTGAAACCATTTTAGCTTAATGAGATGAACTTGCAATAGTGAAAAGCAAAAAATTAGCAGCTCATAGCTGAATGCCATCAACAGGGCCTTGGCTAAATCTCTCTGAAAATCTTGTTAAACAAGGGTTTTAAGTATTCTACTGGTGGCAGAAAGCTGCAGTGATTAAGCTTTGAGAAGAAAATTGAGATAACTTCTTGAAACTCGGTTTCATTTGTTTAGGACTTAGGCAGTTGCCTCTAAATCAAGGGCTTTGCTCTCTACCCTGATGCTTTGGCAAAGTTAAGCTTTGTTTACACTTGTGCGATGTTGGCAGGCAGGCAGGATTAAGAGCTGCAAAAAGGCAGCTCAATTTGACGGAAAACGTTTCCTTGCTACTGCTATGGTGATTTGCGCATCGATTGGGAAGCTTTAC
>JBCCNE010000049.1:0-15865 GCA_039026015.1 Cyanobacteria bacterium P01_C01_bin.70
GGGAAAGTCAGCAGCTCACTGTGGTTCAACTTGGCGATAAAGGGAATTTTGTGGGCGTAATGGCGAGAGACGCTGCTCAGCACGCCAACCGTCGTGGCGACCGCGTTACAGCCGCCCGCGATCGCCAGTTCAATAATGTTTTGGGGGTCAAAGTAAATTGGATTAGGCGCAAAGGAAGCGGCGGCCGAATGCTCAATCCCTTGATCAACCGGCAAAATTGACAGATAACCAGTGTTAGCTAAGCGTCCTGTGCCGTATAGCTGCTGTAGGCTACGCAGCACTTGAGAGTTGCGATCGCTCTGCACAAATATGCGCGATACCCAGTCTGGCCCGGGCGAATGAAGCAATGACTTGGGCACTTTAGCCGTGTAGCCAAGCAAATTATCCGCTTCACTGCCGAGATAATCAGCAATACTTTGAGCCGCAGGGGTTGCAACCATTGTTTTTCTCCTGAACAAACTTTTATCTAAGCCGAGACAAGTTCGAGAATGCTCGTCAACAATGTGAAAGACTAACGCCTTATCATAACCATCCAACAGCATCTGTTTGAAGACAAGTCGCTAGTCCATTTTTTTCCTGATGGTAGACCGTCAGTAGGCAAATGTGTTTGCCTCCAGCCAAGCATGCCAAGAACCCTAAAGATTGGCCATGTCCCAGCGCCCTCTGGCCTTGGCAAAGACAGTCGATACGCTAGAGGCAACCGCCGTCAACGTTCTCTTTGACGATACCGTTCTCTTTGACGATACCGTTCTCTTTGACGATACCGTTCTCTTTGACGATACCCATGACCTTTTGTTCAGCCGCCCTAGTGACCTTAGCAACTCCTAACTTAGATGAATTAGCCGCATTTTATGAGGCGCTGCTTGAGCGTTCTCCCCAGGTTTGGCTGCCAGGCGTTTATGCTGAATTTGCAGTCGCGGAACTCAAGCTAGGCCTCTTTCAACCCCAGGCATCCCATCAATCGGAATTTGCTCAGCCCGCTGGTGCCGCAATGAGCCTGTGTTTAGAAGTGGCAGATTTGGAAGCCGCGATCGCCCATCTCACAGAGCTCGGCTATCCGCCGCCAGGCTCCATCACCACTGCCTCCCACGGTCGAGAAGTCTATGCCTACGATCCAGACGGCAACCGCCTGATCTTGCATCAGGGTCGCGACTAAGCTGCTAGCTAGAGAGCATGAATCAATGCATAAAGAACCTCAGCGCATGATGTAGCAACTGTCCGTCCATCCTTGTCCTAAACTCGGATAGGAACTAGGCCATTTGCATGGGGAGCGATCGTGACAGCAACCTTTTTCGAGCGCGACACTAAGCTGCAAACACTATTGGAAAAGAGCTTAGAAGCGACTTGGGCAGCATTTTCCGGTCTTGCCCGTAATCAAATCGCGGCTACTTGGCTGGTCTACGATCCGCCGTTTCCGATCAATACTGGTGGGGCCATCAGTGCGGCTGATTTCTGGTACCAGCGACCCCGGGGAGCCAGCTATCGCGGGGTCGAACTGATTTATCCCGCCAGCGTGGTCAAGCTGTTTTATCTGGTCGCCGCTCACGAGTGGATGGAGCGTGAGATGGTGCCAGCGACGCCAGAACTAGAGCGGGCAATTCGAGACATGATTGTTGATTCCAGCAACGATGCGACGGGATTTGTGATGGACGTGCTAACGGGCACCACCAGCGGGCCCGAATTGCCTGATGGGCCGTTTGAAACTTGGAAAACCCAGCGGAATATCATAAACCGTTATTTTCAGTCGCTGCAGTGGCCTGAGTTAGAGACCATCAACGCCAACCAAAAGACTTGGTGCGATGGCCCTTACGGTCGCGAGCGCAGTTTTCTTGGTGAGACGTATGAAAATCGCAACATGCTCACTACAGAAGCCACATCCCGGCTGCTGCACAGCATTGTAGGAGGAGTAGCCGTAACGGCAGCGCGATCGCAAGCCATGATGAATCTGATGCAGCGTTCCTTAAATCCGCGAGCGATCGCGGCCGACCCCGAAAATCAGGTGACGGGATTTTTAGGCGCGGGACTTCCCCCTAACGCCAATCTTTGGTCAAAGGCTGGACTGACCAGCAAAGTTCGCCACGATGCGGCTTATGTTGAGCTAGTTGGCTATTCGCCATTTCAACTAGTGGTCTTTATTGAAGGGCCAGAGCATAGTCAAAATGAAGCCATCCTTCCTTTCGTTATGACAACACTGTTAGAGCTGAGTAGTGTCACCAGTGAGCACACCAAAAATCAATAGCCATCGAGAAGCTGGATAGCAAGCTTTACGACACTGATGGTTGAGCGCTATGTCACCCAGCCCATCTTTAAGCCACGCCGAGCAAAGGCAGATGCAGTCAGAAGTGGCCATGCCAGGAGGGCACCGTAGCAACGCTGCTGATCGCCCACGGACGACGAGTAAAAGAGTTTTGCACTCAATGCCAAGCTTTGACTTAGTCTAGCGATCACTTTTGCGCCCACTATGGCCGTCAGCTAAAGTGCCTACAATTGGGTGATCGCAACAATTCACCGTCCACTGTCAAAGTCGTTACGGTCAACTTTAAAGATTACTTTTGGTTAAGTTCTCTCTACTTTGGCCCCTATAGCAGGAAAGCTCTTTTAGGAACTCTAGGAGAATGCAAGAGTCTCTTTGGCCCAAGCGTTAAGATAGTTAAAGGTAGTAGCAATTAAAGTAATACCCTTATGACCTCAGCGATCGCCAATCACTCTCTACCGTTTGCCTTGGTAGCCCCCACAGTGCGGCGATGCGACAACGGGCTGACCATCATTGCGCAACAGATGCCCGTAGATGCGGTGAACCTCAGTCTATGGTTGCGGGTGGGTTCAGCGGTTGAGTCAGCGGCGATCAACGGTATGGCTCATTTTTTAGAGCACATGATCTTTAAGGGGACTGATCAGCTAACTGCTGGCGAATTTGAGCGCCGGGTCGAAGCCCGTGGCGGCGTCGCTAATGCCGTGACGAGTCAAGACTACACTCAGTTTTATCTGACCTGTGCACCGTCAGATTTTGCCACGCTAGCACCGCTACAAATTGAGCTAGTGATGAATCCGCGAATTGCACCGGCAGACTTTGATCGAGAACGGCCTGTAATTCTGGAAGAAATCCTTAGGGCCAACGATAATCCTCGCCGCCGCACGTTCTATCGCTCGATGGCAATGGCCTTTGAACGACTTCCCTATCGTCGCCCGGTGTTGGGCACGACCGCCATTATCGAAGCCTTGACGGCTGAACAAATGCAGGACTTTCACCGCTATTGGTATCGGCCTGAGCGAATTACAGCGGTGGCAGTGGGCAATTTGCCGGTCGAAGCGTTGATTGAAACAGTGACTAGTAGCTTTGATCAAGCATTGGCCAGATGTCCTGCTGACCGCCTAGGACGCTACACCGAAACTAACGTTTGTCGGTCGGCGCCAGAAGCCCCTTATCCAGAAATCGCTCAGCAAACCTACGTTGATCAGGCGCTGCACGAGGCACGGCTAGTTCTAAACTGGCGGGTACCGGGTCTGGCCGATGTTGAGAAAACCGACGCGCTAGACGTACTGGCTTCGATCCTGGCGCGAGGACGCTTGTCACGCCTTGTCAAAGATCTGCGAGAATCGCGTCAGTTGGTCAGCGGTATCGCCGCCAGCAACCTATCCTATTGGCAACAAGGCAGCTTTAGTATTGCGGCACAACTGCCGGTCGAAAACCTGGATGCGGTACAAGCTGCTGTTATTGAGCATCTAGCTCAGATACGCGCAGCCCCCGTCAATCCAAAAGAGCTGCAGCGAGTCCAGACTCAAGTGGCCAATCGGTATGTCTTTGGCAGCGAGAGCCCGAGTGACTTGGCTGGCCTATACGGCTATTATCAAACGCTGACGAGTCAGCTCAGCTATGCTCTGACCTATCCCGCCAAGGTGCAGCAGCTAACGCCACAGGCCATTCAAGCTGCCGCTCAAACCTACTTGTCTCCCCAGGCATACGGTGCGGTGCGAATTCTTCCGCAAGCAGCATAGCAAGCTGGGGCGAATCGTTTTAATCAGCGTTAGCCGTCTGAGACCGCAGAGAGTCAATCTGCCTGATCAATTCGGAAAACACACGTAGCAGAATACGAAATCCTGAATTAAAAGGCTTACTGCACAAAGCTTCTAGCAAGCTAAGCCATTCCAACTAAGCTGCAAATTTTATACTGGCTAATAAAGAATTTGGCTAACATGCTTCCATACAGCACGTTAGCCAAATTCTTCGCCTTCGCCCCGAGGATAGTAAAGCTTACTGCTGTCAGGTTTACTGAACTGCTCAAGCAAGTCTTAAAGTCATGAAAGTTGGCTGCATTAGCGCCGGTTAGGGCTTGGAGACACTGTATGAGATCACTCAGCAGCAGCGTCAAGCTAACCGATAAAAGGCAACTATGCAGCCTTAGCTGAAAACTCATCCACAAATTCAAACACTTGATCTAGCTGGGTCAATTCAAACACAATGCGAATCGAGGGAGGTACAGAGCACAGGCAGAACCGCTTGCTGAGGTTACGAGCCATCCTTAGGGCTGCAATCAAAGATACCAAGCCAGCACTATCAAGCGACTCAACAAGACTCATATCGACCATTAAACCAGCGGAGTTATCTGCAGCAATGTGCTCAGAAAGCTGAGATTGCAGATCATAGGCGTTGGCCGCATTAAGCGCGCCACTCGGCTGAACAATAGTTAAAACAGACTGAACACTTTGCATCACTGATAACTCCGGTCGTTTGCGTATATGGCTGGGAGAGGTTTAAACCGATGTTCCGAAAGTAAGGCAGTCAATTAGCTATGCCCACTGCATCGAAACCGATTTGTCACAATCTTGATAACGCCTCTCCCCTATATAAAGTTTCAATTAAGTGATTTCACGCAAAGTATCGCTGAACACTAAATTGACAGGTGATCAAAATCACATATTTTAACAGGTCTAATCACATCAATAAAAACGTGGGATCACGGAGGTCGTAGGATACTTGGCCGAATATAAAGTTAGTCTTATAGCGTCTTTCTTCACACCTGCTGAAATCATGAAGCCTCAAAGTAGCATTCGAATACTAGTCAGTAAGGTTTTGGCGATTCATCAGCTCACGCCTGACCTGGAGCAGGCTATCAACACAGAGCTGACTCGACTAGGGTATTTGCCTGACGGGGATGTAGAGGTTTTAGAGCTATTGATGGAGGCTTTGGATTCAGGAAGCGTACGGCTAGTTCCCAGTAATTAAAAATTATTTACGTATCGCTTAATGCCAATTTAGACAAATTTCAAAATCTACGACTTAGCTATGAAAAGCTGGATATTCATTTGATATTTTAATAAAGCCAACTTTACAATTTGTTCACAGATCAGGAAGCTAACAGCTCAAATGACAAGGCAAACACAAAGCCGTTCTGCTAACTCACAGAACGGCTTTGTTATTCGATCACGACCTTGCAAGCAGCCTAAGCCACATATCTAGCCTATTCAAGCTTATTCGTTGATCAGATGCGCCTCTAGGAACCACAAACGCTTGTCAATGGTGCGTGAAATTTCAGTGTACAGATCAGCTGTGTCAGCATCGCCCAACTCGTCTGTTTGGTCAATCGCCTCACGCACGTGCTTGCCGTAAGCCGCATAACGATCGGCTAAAGCGGCAACGTGCTCATCCCCATTGACAATGTCGATTGGGTATTCTGGCAGGATTGACTGATCGGCGGCGATTCTGGCGGTTCCCAGGGCTGTACCGCCCAATGCCGTGACCCGCTCGGCCAGCATGTCAACGTATTCTTCAATTTCTCCTGACATTTCATCAAACAGCTCGTGCAGTTGGAAAAAGTCCTTACCTTTAACATTCCAATGGGCCTGCTTGGTTTGGGTCTTGAGATCCAAACTAGCTGCGAGACTCAGGTTCAAAATTTCGACAATCTGCTCTCGAATATCTACCACCAGGTCATTGCGGGTAGGGTAGAGCCGGGCCGTTGTCCTAATCGACGTGGCAATCATAAGAAATGCTCCTAATCATTCTCAGCGCATTATCGGGAAATACCGACGCGATGCAGAAGCACAGACAATAGCGCTTCCTTTATAAATCATACTCGTTATGAGTACGACTTAACAACGCCGTCAACATCATTTGCTGTATTAAAGGCAGACAAGCAATCGTGCCAATGCCTAAGCTGCTCTTACTTTAAGGCAGTCTAGGAAATCTGCCGCAAGTCTTTCGACAGATGTTGAGGCTTAATGTCAAAATTGTGAACTTAATTCTGGTGGCTGGTGCAGCGTCAGCTACAGAAATCAAGTCGTCTCTAGAATTGGCCAAACGCTAATAGCTGTCGGCGGCGAATAGACAATGCTTTTGGTGCAATGCATTTTCTTTTATGGATGACGCGGGCGACCCTGGCTGCTGGCCACTTTGCCGTGTTGGTGCGATCGCAATCCTAAAACTTTTGCTTCGCAGCCTAAAAACACAAAGGCAGTCACCAATCTCAACAGGCAAGGTAAGGAGTCTCGTCAGCTAGCCAATACTACGGAGCTAAAGCTGAGCGAAGTTAAACATGTTGAAATTCAACATGTCATCGACGACTAGGGAACTACTAGCAGTGTAAGGCCCTGTCGTCCTACGACATGTACCGGCGTGTTGGGCTGCAGATTAGCCTGCATATCGGAGTGATAGAATCTGGCGGGCCAATCGGTTGCTTCAAAGCGTACCCGGCCCGAGTAATCCGGAGCGATCGTTTTACGAACGATTGCTACTTTGATGTTCTCCAACAACTGAACAGGATAAGGACTAGAGGCACCATTACCAGAAGAAGACATAGGAATAAAGCTGGCTTATTACAACAACACTTCTACTATGAGCGCTGATTTTTAGACTTTGACGTTCTAAAAACGCCAACTTTCCCTAACTTTCCCTGACTTTCTCAACTTTCCTGATTTCCAGATCCTAGATCTCGTGGTTCAAGTGCTGAGGAGATATCATCATTTATCGGCCCAACGCCAGAGAGTGCAACTGTTGTAGCCCCTTAGCTGATTGTGTCGAGCAAGCGCAATAATATCTGAACCTAGAGCACCTCATGTTGAATTGATGACGCTCTCTAGACATAGCAAGTAAGGTATAGCATATAACCGGTAATAGTTTTCATCCGATTACTCAGTAACTGAGCATCCCTTCTCAACGCTATCTCTGCTGGCCAGTGTGAGGGCATTGCAGTCGTCAGAATAGCAGTATGCAATTAATGACGTCCTGCCGGGAAGCATTACTATGCGTTGACACTTTCCGTCAGTTTACTGGAACATAGGTATACAGGGCGAATCATCTATATACGCGATGCCAGAAGCGCTACCAATCGACTTTCTTGTAGAAATCGCGAGAAAGTATGGCCTAACAAAATTAGAAGAAACCGCATTTGTTGAGACTTTTTCTGATAATAAAACCGACACCGTTATCATCAAAATTCTGGGGATAAACCTATCAGCTTATCGAGCTCGCATGAGCAACGTGTACGTGAAGTTTAGCTTTAGAGACGGTGGACGGGGAAAGAAAGAGCGTCTCAGATACTTTTTGCTTGAGCAATATCGGCTGGAAAATCCTCATCGCTCTAACCAGGTTGATTCCATTAGCGTTGATGATTTAGTTGATGCCCTTAATGAGCAACTCCGTGAAAAGATTCAAAATGAGTGCGGCTCGATGCGTGTCTTAGCGATGACGCATCCTGTAGACTTGTCTAACATCTTTACAAAAGTCAAAGTTCTGGAGCAAGTTTCCCATCATCAGCGGGTCAGAATTGATGACTTATTGAGAACCTTCGAGTCCGAGAAAAATAGCTTCAATCTATTTGATTTAAACCATCGTCGCACCATCGATAAGGTTTCTGGAGTTGACTATGTCCAGAAAAAAGATAAATTGCTGATTTTAGGTAAACCAGGAGCTGGCAAGACCACTTTTCTTAAGCATTTGGCTAGTCAATGTAGCGAACGCAAGTTATTTCCAGAATGCCTGCCTTTATTTATCGTTCTCAAAAACTTTGCCGATGCTGAGTCACAACCTAGTTTGCTGGAATATATCATTCAGGGACATGCATCTTGGGGCATTAATGACTATGAGATTGAGCGCCTCTTAAAAGAACGTCGAGTTTTACTCCTTTTAGATGGATTAGACGAAGTTAAAGTAGACGATATTCATCGCGTCAACCGACAAATTGAGAGCTTTACAAATAATTTTCACGGCAATCGATTTATTTTGACTTGTCGCATTGCTGCACAAGAGTATGTATTTGATAAATTCACAGAGGTCGAAGTCGCCGACTTCAATCAAGAGCAGATCAAAGCGTTTGCCCAGAACTGGTTTTCCTATAAGCAGATGCCGGAAAAGGGCACACAGTTTTTGGCCAGACTTCAGAGAAATTCTCGTATTCAGGAACTTGCGACCAATCCACTGCTCTTAACGCTGCTGTGTAGCGTATTTGAAACGGAGTCCGACTTTCCGGCAAGTCTAGCGGAACTTTACGAGGAGGGTATCTTCACCCTATTGAGAAGATGGGATGCTAGTCGCAATATCGAGCGTAACCAAACTTATCAAGAGCTTTCCGTGGCACGCAAAGTGGGCTTATTGAGTCACGTCGCCTTGCAAGCATTCGAACGCTCAGAAATTTTCTTCAAAAAGCAAACGATTGCTACTTATATCGCTGATTATATTGTCAATCTGCCAGATATTCGCAAGCGCAAACTCTTGCCCTATGAACTCGAAAGACAAGGAGAAATTGTTCTCAAGTCTATCGAAGCACAGCATGGCTTACTTGTGGAAAGAGCCTATGATATTTATTCATTTTCCCATCTCAGCTTTCAAGAATATTTTGCCGCTAAGGCGATCGCAACAGAATATGATTTTGACCGCTTAAAACTAGTGTTTGAGCAGATTAAAAATAAACAGTGTCATGAAGTTTTTCTGCTAGCCATCAGTATGTCGGCAAGAGCTGACGGCCTAATTAGCCTGATGAAACAAACTGCCGACGAGATACCGACTGCTCAGCCCAGCCTGATTGACTTTCTTACCTGGGTAAACGAGAAAGCTCAGCAAACTGAGACAAAAGCGCCCCCATACTTTGTCCGCGCGTTCTACTATACGTACTCCTTTAACCGCAATGCTATTGCGAGTTCCCTCGATGCCAAGCCCGTTGATTCTGAAATGGACGTTGATCGCGTCTTGATTTACAGCTTGAATACGCTTGCACGGATGTTGCAGGCTCCGATTGCACCAGCAAGCTGCCTCAAAAAGCTACAGCGTATTAAGCTCGACTTACAAGCTATCGATATACAGGCGATTCAAGACGCTGCCATTACCCCAGCCACTTTTAATGAAACTTGGCTGCCGCTGCTGCACGAACTCGATGCCCTCACAGCCGCTCACACCTCAGAGACTTGGTCACAAGACCTACAGCAATGGGCTAATCACTTGCGGGTTTGGGCGATTCAAAACCGCAACGTGGGCCATGAATGGGGCTTTAATGCCGTTGAGCTTGATACACTGCAGCAGTACTACAATGCCAACAAACTGCTGATGGATTGCCTACACCACGACTGCTACGTTAGCCGTCAAATCCAAAAGCAAATCAAAGACACTTTGTTTAGTCTCTACGGGAGCACGTCATTCTCTGACCGCAGAGATAACGTCTAGTTGTTCATTGAGGTAGGCACATCTCAGTTTCAGCCCTTGCGGCAGATTCTCTGCTTGCCACTGTGCCCCCGCCAGTTGCAATCGCGCATCGATTTGTTTGACGAGTGATTCGACAGGGCCAGAGCCAATGGGTAAGCCTTCCATTTGATAGTGACGATAGTTGGGAATCCGTCCCGTGTGTTGGTCGAGATAGCCCCGAAATCGTTGGGCACTGTCTGTCCCCAGTTCATCCAACCGCTGTTTCGCTCTGCTGACTTGGCCTTCCCAAAGCAGGACGGTGATGCCCTCCAACTGTTCGGGCGTCGCCGTGACGATTAACCAAATCTGCCCAGGTTGGAACGCAAAGACATCGACAACCGCTAATCAGAGTCGATAGGCAGAAATATTCGCCGCTTTTGTCAGATAAGTTAACGCAGCGTATCCATGTAGGCAATAATTCACATCTTTCAGCCACAATCTGTAGATTGTGACAGTTATCTTTTCATCTGATTAAGCTGGCGGCGTCAGCAAAATCAGTTGCTGACGCTGCAGCGATCGCACATCCTCTAAAGTTGCTGCCGACTGCTCTAATAGGGCGCCGACCGTTTTGTGTCCTTGGGCCCCACCACAGTCTACTAAGAACTGCCAGGGAGCCGCTTCTAGCTTCACGAGCTGATAATCTTGGTTGAAAAATTGGGGACTATCCTGCCAGTTTTCTAAACAGGGACTCGGCTCGGGAATTGCACTCAGCAGAACTTCATCCTTCTGCCAGCTTTGTTTTGCGAAAGGTGGACGAGCCAGGAAAAATTCGTAGTGCGTAATCGCGGACGGATCAAGCAGTTCAATCAGGCGATAGCGCTGGCGATCGCTCAGCTCAGCCGCCCGCTCCAGTAGCTCAGGCGCCTGACCCACCAGGCGACTTAAATCCCAGACGTGAGGATTTGACAGACCGACAAATTCTAAGCCCGAAGCGTCAATCAGCTCAAACACCGTGTTGATGTTGTAATCGATTTCTTGGGGATGCACATACATGTCGGCAAAGCATTCATCTCGCTGATTTTCCCAAGACCAGCGGTCTTGTTCGCGCTGGCGCAGGCGATTATTTTCGGGCAGGGCAGCAAAGATTTGGCGACCCACCGCGACACCATCCTGATAGTCCCCTTGGCGATCGCCCTGCAGGAGGGTAATCGCCTCCTGCATCAACTTAATTTCCCAACGACCCAATTCTCCATAGACGAAAACATGGAGTAAGCCGCCAGGGGCCAGTTTTTTCGCCAGTGCCTGAATGCCGCCCACCGGATCAGGCGTGTGGTGCAAAACCCCCACGCAGTTAATCAGCTCAAACTCCCCCGGCAACTGCTCTACATCGAATAGGCTGAGGTGATGAAAATCGACGCGGTTGGCTCGCGATCGCCGACAGCGCTCTTGGGCCACTGCCAACGCCCCAGCACTGAGGTCAATGCCAACCACCGTCGCCTCAGGATTGAGATGCACGAGATATTCAGTACCGACTCCCGTCCCGCAGCCTGCATCCAGAATCCGCACATCCTTGCGAAGTGGTTTTTGCCCCGTACAAAAAGCGTAAGCCGTCAACCAGTTCCAACGCCAGTTGTAGCCCGGCGGGGGTTCATCCAGCAGCGGTTCGGGCGGAAACGGATAAGTATCGTAGAGTTTCGCCACCGCTTCACTAATTTTCTGAGGTTCTGACATAGATTTAAAGGGAATGAGATTTACTGATGCCACTGTTCAAACCGCGATGGCGGTTGCCAATTTGCCCCGCCATTAGTGAAATGACGCTGGTGCCACTACAAACTCAAAGCGATAATGACCCATAAAAATCATGACTAACCTGCGTGAGAAGCTTAATACAGTTTTGCAACTGAAAGAAGATGGTGGCGGCTTCCATTATGTTCAGCAAGCGCAAAGCCTGAGGCAAACTGCCCAACACACTCGTCAATGGTCAACGCTGCTGAGAACGCCCATTGGCCGCTGGAAAAGCACTTTAGCAGACACCCGCTACGTTTTGGATGAACTGAAAGCCATGGGAATTGATTAGGAAATCCTGGCGGTGGCAGCATTTAGAAGACTGCGCCTGATTAGGCGGACGTTTGGGGCTCTGGGCAGCTATTTATCAAAACCAGTAAATCTTCAGCCGGGGACTGTCATGGGCGACAGCGGCATATTGAGCTAAAGGCTACGCCTGTTTGGGAGGTTGGTTGTTCATCACCAGCTCCAAACGGGATAAAGCGCTGACAGCTGACTCCCGAACGTAATCTTCAGTTGACTCATCATCGATAATCTTTTGCAAGACGTCGGCACCGCGGCTGTCTTCGATGGAACCAAACGTGTTGGCGATGGTCACCGATAACGCAATATTATCAGTGGTTTTAAACGCCTCAAGCAGAATATCGAAAGCTTCCGGTGTGGCAATTTGTCCCAGCGTCATCACTGCAGCAATATTAACGACTGGATTTTCATCGTGGATGGCCTGCGCCAACCCCTGCATGCCGGCTGTCGGAAATGGCATATCTGGATGGCAAATAGCGACCTGTGCCAATGCTTTGACGGCGCTTCCGCGAGCGGTAACGTTATTGCTATTCAGCATCGTCTCTACGAGCGGTGGAATGGTGTCGGGGCCAACCGCTCCTAAGGTTTTCACCGCTGCCCGTCGATAAGTGGTGTCTTCTTCATCCAAAGCGGCCATCAGACGAGGAATAATTGCTTCATCTTGGGCGTCAGCTAGCTCCCACATCGCGCGATCACGCAAATGGGGATTGGGATGTTTGAGTTGTTCAAAAAGGACGTCAATAGACATAGATATAAGGACTATGAGAACTTAGCTGCAACGGTTGGAAGTCAGTGCGATAAATATTCATTCGCTCATTATCCCGTAAAACCTTGCCTAACGGTGAGCGCGATCACGACTGCCACCTCCCCGGGCTTTGACTGAGCCGATGGCAGACTTTTGCTTCTCGCCTCTGGCCTCACGGCGGCGGAACTAGGCCAACAGCTGAGCGGCCTTTGCCTGAACGAGCCAATCCTGATCTTGACTGGCCAACTGCGCACCAGCTGTGTCGCCAAGCTGCTGCAATGCCATCAGCGCGGCATATTTGAGATCCCAAATTCGAGTCTCCAGGCACGTTTTCAGAGCGTCAACGGTGCGGCGATCGCCCAATTCTCCTAGGGCAATGGCCGCTGCCGCGCGGGATTTTTGGAACTGTGGCTGCCGATTATGCAAGGCTTCTATCAAAAGGTCATAGGCTGGGGCGTAACGCAACCATCCCAACAACTTAACGACATGAAAATGAGCGCCATAGTCCGTACAGGCTTTTTCCCGATACGTGGCTAATAGGGCGGCAGGAGCTGTCTCGGCGTGCGCCTGCAGCAGCTGCTTTGCGGCTAAGTAGCAGCGACCGAAGTCCGTATCGAACAAATCGTGAACTAGAGATGCCAGTCCGGGTGGGTGATCGTAGCGATTGACTAAAGCTAAATCAGTAGGGTGATCGCGCAGACACGATTCTAAATGAGGCTGAATGTCGATAAATGACAGTTTGCCCTCGGCTATTCCTGCTTCCGCCAGGGAACGAATGCCCCGCAGCCGAAAGACCAGGGAAACTGGACACTGAGCAATTTCAGCAAGGGCGTCATAATAACGGGCATCAATAAGATCTTGAATGGCTAAGCGGCGAACCATCACCTTAGGGTGCTGCAAAAACGCTGTCACCCGGCTTATTTGCGCCGTTTCTCCCGTTAACCGACAGATCGCAGCGATCGCCGCACCAGCCACGGGCGGCTCAAGATCATCGATAAAAGGCCGAATCGCTGCTAGCGCGGGCTGATGATTCAGCTTCGCCAGGGTTTGAATAATTACCCGATAGTTTTGCTCGGGAGTCTTTAACAGAGCGGTAATTTCATCAAGCAGGTGCGGATCTTGAGTGCCAATTTCACCAATTGCCCAAACCGCATTTTCAACCGTGAATTTATCGCGCTCAGCCAGTACGGGCCGAATAAACGGGATGGCTTCTAAAACCTGTAATCTCCCTAAGGTTTCGATGGCTTTACGCCGCACAATGCGGTTGTCCAAAGAAGCGTCCGTTTGCTGTAAAGCCCGAATCAAAGCCTGAATACTTTGTGCGGTTGGGAAATTGACCAAATGCGATGCGGCAATGTATCGAGAGTCATTTTCACTCACCTGATCAGGGGGCGTATCGAGAATCGCGATCGCCTGTTCTTCCGTTAAATCGAAGAGTTTAAAGAAGCGCTTATCCATATCCGCTGGTGCGATCGTCAAATAGTCAAATACCGCTTTAGTCTCTAGGTGATCTAAATAGGACGAATGGCAGCCCTATGAAACGGCAAAACCTGAGAAACGTTCTTCTCACCAACTAAACGCAAGCAAAAAGAAAGAATCTCAGGCTAAGTTAGAGTCCTACTAATACCTTACGGTAAAGCCTAAGACAGAGAGTTAATCGCGTAGTCGAGCAGGGCGTTGTACTCAGTGAGAGCCTGGGCAGACATGTCACGAGGCGCACAGCCACGGTTGCGAGCAAAGCTCAAAGCTTCAACGTAGGGAGCAGTTGGCAGGCTCAAAGCCCGATAAACTTCACGCTGACCAGCAATGCCCCACTCATCCAGCGGGCCAGTGCCGCCAACCACCAAGCAATACTGCACGAGACGCATGTAGTGCTTGATGTCACGCAGACATTTAGCCTTGAAAGTATCGGTAGAGTTAGCTTCGCCTTCGTTATTTAAGTAAGGATACTTCTGAATGCAAGCGTCGTAAGCTTCCTGTGCCACAGCATCCAGATTCTCAGACAGCTTTTCAGCCGCTTCAAGACGAGCTGCAGAGCGTTGAATAGACCCTTGAACTGACTCCAAATCAGAGGTGCTGGGAAAACGACCGGCAGCATCAGCAGCTGCGATCACAGTAGTCATAACGGATTTCATTTTTTCAATCTCCTAGTTGGTTTTAGACCGAGGTTCGTAAGTGCATTGAAGGTTTGCGTCAAGCTGCACCACAAGCACTTAGCTCAGAGCCGCAATAACGCGGTCAAAGTAGCTGCCAGCTTCAGCAACCAAGTTGGCGCAGCGGTCTTCAACGAGGATAGGGTTCATCTTCTTCAGCTTCTTACCGGCGAATTTTTCGCTGGGGTTGTCCTGGATGTGCACCAGAGATGAAGCCTTCATAATCTGGACAGCACGAACAGCGGAGGTAGTCGGAACGCCCAGAGCTGCGTAAGTCTCTTTCAGACCGTTCAGACAGCGGTCATCGAGGACAGAAGCATCACCAGCCAACAACGCATAGGTGATATAGCGCAAAACGATTTCACCATCGCGCAGACAAGCCGCCATGCGACGGTTGGGATAGCAGTTACCACCGGCCTGAATCAAGCCCTGGTTCTCGCAAATCATGCCGGCAACAGCGTCAGAAACGATGCAGCTAGCGTTGCTAGCGATCGCATTCACAGCGTCCAGACGACGATTACCCTTGGCAATAAACTCTTTCAGAGCGCCCAGATCGCCAACAACAGACGTGCTAGCGTCGGCAGTTACAACTGCTCTAGAAAATGCGTCGAGCATTTTACTCTCCTTAACTTAGTTAGAGTCAGTACAAAGTCATCCCTTCAATCAGCACAGCGATGACATTAGAGACAATAAGAAAAAGAGGGTGAAGGGGTCTCGAATCTGAAAAACAAAGAAGCATTTCTTAACAAAGACGCCGGCCGCGCTGCTCAAGAGTGCTTAACCGGTCACGCAGCCTGCTTGACTAAGTGCTCAATCAAATCTTCCTTGACCATAAGCTGACGTATAACTTCAATTAAACGCCCCTGAGAGTCTTTAGCAGGCGGCTCCTTCACTTGCTTCCTAAAGGTCTTGAGCGGGAACTGCTGCCCTAAGCTCAATTTTGTTAAGAAGTCCATGTCGGCATTTCCTTCAGCAGATTGACACCAGCCACAACTAAATCAGCATGTCGATATATTAAGAAAGATTAAATAAAACTCATAAGATTATTTTCTCGGAAAAATTTAACGGCTTTGGGGTGGAAACAATCAGCCCTCAGTCTTTTAGGCTGAGAGGATAAGAAAGTCTAGCTTCTGTAATGTCCTAGGGCGTGTCATCAAATAGGTTCCTCGGTATCTTACAATCTAGCCTTTGAGCCAATCGAGTGATTTACAGGAGTGCTAAGATGTCGCGCCGCTATGCTCTTCGCGATGACCAATGGGAACGCCTCCA
>JBCCNE010000050.1:0-15864 GCA_039026015.1 Cyanobacteria bacterium P01_C01_bin.70
AATGTCTTTCATTTGATGCTCCTGATTTTAGGCAGCAGACTTAGCTCTGAATAGATTCTTTCGGAGATATAAGAATCTGAACTTTATGCAGTCTGACGAGAAAAGGCTACTTGTCTGGCAGATTTATTTTGCTTGACGTTCTTTATGAATGCTCAGAAAGAAGTGCAATCTTGGTGTTGCTCTATTTGAGCTATATGAGCATTTTTCTCGTACTCAAAACATGATTTTAGGAGCTTTAAGATGACACAGTTTGGTAGAGCGATCGCCCTTGATCGTCCTGACCAACTACATGATCTCCCCGAACTGGGCAGGTCTTTAGATGAGGTTCCGTCAGCCCCTTCCAGATCTGCTGACGAGACGTTGACGACCTCCCAAATCCATCCCTGGGAAAGGTTTTGTCGCTGGGTGACGAGTACTGAAAATCGGATTTATATCGGTTGGTTTGGGGTCTTGATGATTCCTACCTTATCGACTGCAGCGATCGTCTTTGTGATAGCGTTTGTGATGGCGCCAGCAGTGGATGTCGATGGGGCTGGCGGACTCGTTGCGGGGGCGCTGCTTGACGGCAATAATCTCGTCACAGCGGCGGTCGTGCCATCGTCTCCGGCAGTGGGACTGCACTTTTATCCCCTTTGGGATGCCGCGTCTCTAAACGAATGGCTGGTTAACGGCGGGCCTTATCAGCTCATCGTGCTCCACTTTTTGATTGGCATCATCGCCTACCAAGATCGGGAATGGGAACTGAGTTACCGTCTGGGAATGCGGCCATGGATTTCTCTGGCGTTTACCGCACCGGTCGCGGCGGCGGTTTCGGTGCTACTGATCTACCCCGTGGGGCAGGGCAGTTTTTCCTCAGGCATGCCACTGGGCATTTCTGGCACGTTCACCTTCATGCTGCAGTTTCAGGCCGATCACAACATCCTGGCAAACCCGTTTCATCAGTTAGGGGTGATTGGCGTGTTTGGCGGTTCCCTACTGTGTGCCGCCCACGGCTCTTTAGTCACCTCTGCCCTGGTTCGTCAGTCTGAGTGTGACACGCCCGCCTCGTTTCGCAAACCGCGATGGGCCAGAACGCCTGTACCCACCTACAGCTTTAAGCACATTCAAGCCAATCAGCAAAAAGTGTTGTGGCAGGGGGCCAGTTTTCGGTCCTCGAGATCGCTGCATTTCTTTCTAGCGGCCTTTCCAGTAGCGGGCATTTGGTGCGCGGCGATGGGCATTGATATGGCGGCCTTTGGCTTCGATCAGGTGGCGATCAATCCAGTGGGGACGAGCTATGGCCAAAAAGCAGTCGTTCCCACTTGGGCCGACGTCGTCACTCAGGCCAACCAAGGGATTCGCAACCTGACCAAGAAGGATGTGACGACCTTTCCCGAGTTTTTGGCTGTCACCGACATGGCTCCGGAACTGCCCGCAGCGCAGTCACTGCGACCGCGACCTGCCCATGCCCCATAGGCCGTTGCGACCACTGGGCGAACAGTTTTCTTACCACCGCCGTACGGCCCTGCCGGCAGTCGTTCATCGATTTGGTCAGCAAGGCTACACGATATCAACTTTGTTTAGCAAACGTGGGAGGTTTTAATGACCACAAGTCCTCCAAAGCAGAGGCAGCCCGTTCAGGTCACTGTCGATCAAAATCCGGTCCCTACCTCCTTTGATGCGTGGGCCAAACCGGGCCATTTTGATCGCACCTTGGCCCGAGGTCCCAAAACCACAACCTGGATTTGGAACCTCCATGCCGATGCCCATGACTTTGATAGCCATACCAGTGATCTAGAAGATGTTTCTCGCAAAATCTTCTCGGCCCATTTTGGTCACTTGGCAATCATCTTTATCTGGCTCAGCGGCATGCATTTTCATGGCGCGAGATTTTCTAACTTTTCGGCCTGGATGGCCGACCCCACCAACATCAAACCCAGTGCCCAAATCGTTTGGCCACTCGTCGGCCAGGAGATTTTGAACGCCGATATCGGCGGCGGGTTCCGGGGCATTCAAATTACCTCTGGCTTGTTTCAAATGTGGCGGGGACAAGGATTTACCCATGAGTTCCAGCTTTTTTGGACGGCGATGGGTGCCCTCGTGATGGCCGCAATCATGCTGTTTGCAGGCTGGTTTCACTATCACGTGAGGGCCCCCAAGCTAGAGTGGTTCCTCAATTGGGAATCGATGATGAACCATCATCTGGCAGGGCTGCTGGGCCTAGGTAGTTTAGGCTGGGCCGGGCACCTGATTCATGTGGCAGTACCGACCAACATGCTGATGGATGCGGGGGTATCCCCCAAAGATATTCCGCTGCCCCACGAGTTCATTCTCGATAAGACGCTGATGGCAGACCTGTTTCCCAGCTTTGCCCAAGGTGTGAAGCCATTTTTCACCCTGAATTGGTCGGCCTACGCCGATTTCCTCACCTTTAAGGGGGGGCTGAACCCGGTCACAGGCGGGCTGTGGATGACCGATATTGCCCACCACCATGTGGCGATCGCCGTCCTCTTTATCATTGCGGGTCATTTTTACCGCACCAACTGGGGCATTGGTCATAGTTTCCGTGAGCTATTGGATGATGCCCGCACACCCAAGATGTTCCCCCTGTTCAACTTCATTGGACCCGTGGGACACCGGGGCCTCGACAAAATCTTCGAGACCTCATGGCACGCCAACTTGGCGATTCACTTGGTGCAATTTGGCACGGCCAGTCTACTGGTGGCCCATCACATGTATGCAATGCCGCCCTATCCTTACCTGGCAACTGACTATGCCACGGTGACTTCGCTATTTACCCACCATGTGTGGATTGCTGGATTCTGCATTGTCGGCGGAGCCGCCCACGCCGGTATTTTCCTAGTGCGGGATTACAACCCCGCCGATCACGTCAACAACGTGCTGGATCGGGTGCTGCGCCACCGCGACGCCATCATTTCTCACCTGGTTTGGGTCTGCCAGTTCTTAGGCTTCCACAGCTTTGCCATGTACTGTCACAACGACACCATGCGGGCGTTTGGGCGACCCCAAGACATGTTCTCCGACACGGGTATTCAACTGCAGCCTATCTTTGCCCAGTGGGTACAGCATATCCACACCATGGCCATCAACAACCCAGCATTGCAGGCGGCTCAGCCGTTAGGCGATGTGTTTGGGGGGGCGCGCAATATTGACCTAGTCGGCTTAGGAACAACGGTGCCCGGTGTCATGAACCCTATCAGTCACGCCTTTGGGGGTGGGGTGGTCGCCGTCGGCGGCAAGGTGGCGATGATGCCCATCCAACTCGGGACCGCCGATTTCCTGATTCACCATATCCATGCCTTCACCATTCACGTAACGGTGTTGGTGCTGCTCAAGGGGGTGCTGTTCGCCCGCAGTTCGCGCCTGATTCCTGACAAGGGTGAGTTGGGTTTCCGCTTCCCTTGCGATGGCCCGGGTCGCGGCGGCACCTGTCAGGTTTCGGCTTGGGACCACGTGTTCCTCGGCCTGTTTTGGATGTACAACTCGTTATCGATTGTCATATTCCACTTCTTCTGGAAGATGCAGTCGGACGTGTGGGGCACGGTGAACGCCGACGGCACCATTACCCACATTACCGCTGGTAACTTTGCCGAATCGTCCATTACGAATAATGGCTGGCTGCGAGATTTTCTTTGGGCGCAAGCCTCCCAGGTGATCGGGTCCTATGGCTCGGCGCTGTCGGCCTACGGCCTGATCTTTTTGGCAGGGCATTTCATCTTTGGCTTTAGTTTGATGTTCTTGTTTAGCGGTCGCGGCTACTGGCAAGAACTCATTGAGTCCATCGTGTGGGCCCACAACAAGCTAAAGATCACGACGGCGATTCAGCCTCGAGCCCTGAGCATTACCCACGGGCGGGCTGTGGGGGTCGCTCACTATCTGCTGGGAGGCATTGTCACCACTTGGGCCTTTTTTACGGCTCGCATGGTGGCTCTCGGCTGACGCGGCCAGATTCGGGGCGGCCCCTGTCGTGTATATGTTTAGCGTCTAGCTATTTTCGATCCCCCTGAGTCCCCCTTTTTAAGGGGGATTTCTAAGCCCGTGAGTTGCTAGCCCTCTTTTCAAGGGGACGGCGACAGCGGGGGATCCAAGAGCACGCAAAGCAGATACCCTGTCATGCCCGAATCTCCCATTTCATAGAATCCTTTTCTAACCCTAATTTCTTCGAACCATGGCGACAAAATTCCCGAAATTTAGTCAGGATTTGCAGCGAGATCCAACCACTCGGCGGATCTTTTATGCGATCGCCACAGCCCATGACTTTGAGAGTCACGATGGGATGACGGAGGAAAATCTGTATCAGCGGATTTTTGCCTCTCACTTTGGTCATCTCGCCATTATCTTTTTATGGATAGCTGGCATCTTGTTTCATGTGGCCTGGCAAGGCAACTTTGAACAGTGGATTAAAGACCCGCTCAACACAAGTCCGATCGCCCATGCCATTTGGGATGCCCAGTTTGGCCCAGCAGCGATCGAAGCCTATACCCAGGCGGGGGCGCGTAACCCGGTCGATATCTGCTACTCCGGGGTTTATCACTGGTGGTACACCATCGGCATGCGGACGAATAATGACCTGTTTGTCGGCTCGCTATTTTTGCTGCTGATTGCCGGGGTCATGCTTTATGCTGGGTGGCTGCACCTACAACCTCGCTATCGTCCCAGTTTGGCCTGGTTTAAAAACGCCGAGTCGCGGCTCAACCACCATCTGGCCGGTCTCTTTGGCGTCAGTGCTTTAGCGTGGACGGGGCACCTCGTTCACGTGGCGATTCCCGAATCGCGGGGTCAGCATGTCGGGTGGGATAACTTTCTCGCGGTACGTCCCCATCCAGCCGGACTGACGCCCTTCTTCACCGGCAACTGGGGGGCCTATGCCCAAAATCCTGATACGGCAGACCATCTCTTCAACACGAGTCAGGGGGCAGGGACCGCCATTCTCACCTTTTTGGGTGGCTTCCATCCCCAGACGGAGTCCCTCTGGCTGACGGATATGGCCCACCACCATCTGGCGATCGCGGTCATCTTTATCATCGCCGGTCACATGTACCGCACCAACTTCGGCATCGGCCACAGCATTAAGGAAATGACCGAAGCCCTACAGGGTCCAGGTTGGAATGGATTCTTTATTGCTCCCCGCACAGGACGCGGTCACCAAGGTATCTATGACACTTACAACAACTCACTGCACTTTCAGTTGGGTTGGCACCTGGCCTGTCTTGGCGTAGTGTGCTCGCTGGTCGCCCAGCATATGTACTCTATGCCGCCCTATGCCTTCATCGCGCGGGATTACACGACGATGTCGGCCCTTTACACCCATCACCAGTACATTGCTGGATTTCTAATGGTGGGGGCCTTTGCCCACGGGGCTATTTTCTTAATTCGGGACTATGACCCCAAAGCCAATGAAGATAACGTGCTGGCCCGCGTGCTTGATCACAAAGAAGCCATCATCTCTCACCTGAGTTGGGTGTCACTGTTCCTGGGTTTTCACACCTTGGGGCTCTATGTCCACAACGACTGTGAGGTTGCCTTTGGGGCTCCTGAGAAGCAAATTTTGATTGAGCCAGTCTTTGCCCAGTGGATTCAAGCCTTTCACGGCAAAACCCTGTATGGCATTAGTTCACTGCTGTCGAATCCCGACAGCGTGGCCACCACAGCGTGGCCCAACCACGCCAACGTTTGGCTACCGGGATGGCTAGAGGGCATCAACAGCGGTACGAATTCGCTGTTTCTCACCATCGGACCGGGAGATTTCTTGGTGCATCACGCGATCGCCCTTGGTCTCCATGTCACTACCCTCATTCTGGTAAAAGGGGCACTGGATGCACGTGGCTCGAAGCTGATGCCCGATAAGAAAGACTTTGGCTACAGCTTCCCCTGTGATGGTCCCGGTCGGGGCGGCACCTGCGACATCTCCGCCTGGGATGCCTTCTATCTCGCCATGTTCTGGATGCTCAATTCCCTCGGGTGGATCACCTTCTACTGGCATTGGAAGCATCTCGCCATCTGGAGTGGCAATGTCGCCCAGTTCAACGAAGGCTCGACCTATCTGATGGGGTGGTTCCGCGACTACTTGTGGCTCAACTCGTCGCAGCTGATCAATGGCTACAGTCCATACGGTACGAATAACCTAGCTGTTTGGGCTTGGATGTTCCTGTTCGGTCACCTGGTTTGGGCCATCAGCTTCATGTTCCTAATTACCTGGCGAGGGTATTGGCAAGAGCTGATTGAAACCCTGATATGGGCTCACGAAAACACGCCTCTCTCTTTCGGCTATCCCAAAGATAAGCCTGTAGCGCTCTCTATCGTGCAAGCTCGCCTGGTTGGCCTCACCCATTTCACCGTTGGTTACATTGCCACCTACGGTGCATTTCTAATTGCGTCCACGGCTAGCCGTTTCCCATGACCTCGTTAATCGACTAGAGCGACGCGGTCTTGCCCTAGTCACAGCACTGGGACTCTCCTCCCAGATTCCGTCCTGGCCGCTGAGCAACGGCTAGGACTTTACTGCTTGATTCTTACTGAAGTCACTCTGACGTGGGCTCTGCTAGCAAAACCAAGGCCCGCATTCAAATACATAATCGTGAGACAAAACCATGAGCAACAACTCACCCGCTTGGGCAGATGCCTACAGTCAAAAAGATTCTATTCAGCCTTATCTGGGCGACCCCTGCCTTGGTAATCTAGCCACACCCATCAACAGTTCTGCTTGGGTCAAAACCTACATCAACAATCTGCCAGCCTATCGCCCGGGTCTATCGCCCTTTCTGCGCGGCTTAGAGATTGGCATGGCGCATGGCTATTTTCTAGTGGGGCCTGAAGTCGTGGTGGGACCCCTACGGGAAACAGCCCATGGGGCAAATCTGAGTGGCCTAATCACTGCCATCTACATTACCGTTTCGGCCTGTTTGGGGATTTCGATTTTTGCACTGGCCACTTTCCAGAGACGTCCCAAAGGAGCATATAACCCCAACTCTGAAGATCGTCTTCGTCCCCTGCGTAAAAAAGAAGACTGGTTTCAGCTCTGCGGCGGGATTTTCCTTGGATCGATGGGGGGAGCCATCTTTGCATACCTGCTGCTGGAAAACTTTGCGGACATCGATGCCAGTCTGCGGGGCGCGGTGAACGTCTTGTAGGCGATCACCCCAAATTGATACAGAGTGAATAATTTTGGATTTTGAATTTTGAAAGGAGAAAAATCATGGCTGATATGACTCAACTAACAGGTGAGTATGCGGCTTCTTGGCTGCCTTGGTTAATGATTCCATTAATTTTTTACATTCTGCCGTTTCCAGTATTTGCCATCATTTTTCTTTGGATTGAGCGCGAGGGTGGTGACGAAGCCGAAATGAATCGTGAGATGGGATCTGGGTTTAGTTTTTTGGGGCCGCAGTTGGATGTGATGGGAGCTGAACCGACATCATCTGAGCCGGAAATCAGACCTACACCATCACCAAAAGACGCGGAACCACCACCGCCGGAGATCGCAGATAAAACAGCTTCAGCTTCCTAAAATAAAGTCATTAAAGGAATCTCAAACCTCGCCTAGCGAACACATCTTATTGTCAGCACCAGGAGACAAAAATGCGCAAGCTCTTAGCAATTTTATTGGCGTTCTTTTGCTGGACTATAGTCGCTAGCCCCGCCTATGCCGCAGCGCCAGATACCCATTTGATTCCCTGCCGAGAGTCGGCAGCCTTTCAACAGCGTATGCAGAACGCACCAAATAATTACTACTTTGACGAACCGTATAAAGCCTACTCATCACACTTGCTTTGCGGCGATGATGGGCTGCCTCATTTACAGTTAAGGTTTGATCGCGCTGTTGATGTTATTATCCCCTTTGCAATTTTCTTTTACTTTGCCGGTTTTGTGGGCTGGTCAGGGCGTGCCTACCTAATTAGCAGCAAGCAGTCTGCTAAACCTGAAGAGTTGGAAATTTTCATCGATATTCCGCTGGCAATGCGCTCGTTTACCCAGGGGCTACTATGGCCTTTACTCGCGTTTCAAGAATCAACTTCTGGAAAGTTAACAAATAGAAATGAAGAGCTTTCTGTGTCCCCAAGATAGACATCGAACCCAAAGGCTAGAATTCAAATTTCAAAAATTTAAAAACAACTTGATTCTGATTTTTGCAATTTAGATACTGTATTCAATCTAGGAGAAACCCATGCAGCACTTTACTAAATATCTAACTAGTGCTCCCGTCATAGCTACGATTACCCTTGTAGCCTTAGCTGTTTTCATGATTGAGTTGAACTATCTCTTTCCAGGTTTACAGTACGGCACCTATTTTCATTAAGCTTACTGAGCCTGAAAATACAATGAAATAAAAGGCGGGGATTTCTACACCAGTGCTTTCAGCTATGTAAAGACGGTAGTAGAAAATCCCCCTACCTGATTTTAGGAATCGCACCAATTGAGCATAAAGCAGTGAAGCTCTATATTCAAAATTACATCACAAGAATCTGAATTTCTAGAGAAGTAAGACTCATATTCCGAGCGATTAACTCATCTTCTTTTTTACTTACTCTCGGTTACTTAGAAAATCAGTTGGTCTTGAAAAGTCGCACATAGAGCAGGTATTATAAACTTTAATAAACTCCAATAAAATATTAAATAAAATCGCAAATAATGTTTTCAAAGATAAAGTTTTCTCTTGTTTTCAAGGTTGTCCTTACTCATTCTTCACAGGTTAAAAACTGCCTTTGAATTGATGTTTATAGCAAACGGCTCAGATCAATGCGAATACTGCTTGTTGAGGATGATAATTCTGTTGCCACCGTGCTTAAAAAAAACCTGACTGCTGAACACTACGCGGTCGATGTGGCCAGTGATGGGCAATTGGGCTGGCAGATGGTTTCGGCGTTTGACTACGACCTGATCGTGTTGGATGTGGTGCTGCCCAAGTTGGACGGTATTCAGTTTTGTCAGCAGCTGCGCGATCATGACTATCACATGCCCGTGTTGTTGGTGACGGCCCTCGCCTCTAGTACAGAAAAAGTGGCGGGGCTCGATGCCGGAGCTGATGACTATATTACAAAACCGTTTGAACTGGACGAGCTGCTAGCTAGAGTTCGGGTGCTGTTGAGACGGTCGCAGACGCCCTTGCTGGCAATTTTGGAATGGGGCCGGTTGCGGCTTGACCCCAACAGTAGAGAAGCTACCTATGGCGATCGCTTGATTAAGCTCACCCCTAAGGAATTTCGCCTGCTAGAACTGTTTCTGAGACAACCGACGCAAGTCTTTACACGGGGAGCGATTCTTGACCGCCTCTGGAACTGTGGCGAAGTACCAGGCGAAGATACGGTCACCGCTCATATGCGGGGACTTCGGCAGAAGCTATTGACTGTGGGAGCACCCAGAGATTTGATTAGAACGGTGTACGGCATTGGCTATCGCCTTAAGCCAGCCGTTATGGAGGAACCGCCCCCAATAGATCCGAAAGCTGAGACAGCAATTCCAGCCATTGATGAAAAGCCGACCTCAACGGCTCAGCAGACCCCGGCAGCCCTAGCCCAGCTATGGCAAAGGGTGAAATCACAGCATCTAAAAAGATTGGCGCTGCTGCAGAAAATGCTGCAGGCGTTGCAGCACCAAAAATTGACCAAAGATTTAAGGCAGCAGGCAGCCCATGCTGCCCACGGTCTGGCGGGAGCCCTTGGCATTTTTGGCTTCAAAACAGGCTCAGCCCTGGCGGGCTCCATTGAGCAAATTTTGGCTGGAGATCGCGCCATGTCACCTTGCTGTCAGAAACAGTTAGCCCAACTAATCCATTCTTTAGCCGCGGAGTTGAACCAAGCGATAGCGCCGTCTCAGCCGCCGCAGTCGGGTGCAGTAGCCCCGCTGCTGGTGATCATTGACGATCATCTCTCGCTACTCAAGGAGGCCGCGCAGACCGCCCGCAATCAGGGCTTGGCGGTGCAAATAGCCATCGACCAAGCGGCCTTTCAGACACTGTGGCCGGAAGTGACCGCCGCCTATCAAACGGCGCTGTTGGGCGATCGCTCTGCGTCAGGGACCCCGCCCCAGACACCTGACGTCATTTTCCTCAATGTGCCGCTGACCCAAAGCCACAGTGCCGACCAGCGCCAGCTAGCCCAACTAATCAACCAATTGCCGTCGCTACTGGTGATGGTTTGCAGCCCCAACGGTAACTTGACGAGCCGGGTCAAAGCCGCTCAATTGGGCAGTCAGGCATTTTTTCAAGCTGCTGCTGCTACCGCCGTGGTCGATCGCATTCTCAAAGTGAGATCGCACCGTCCCGCTGCTACCAACAAAATCATGGTGGTTGACGACGACCCTCAAGCGTTAGAAGCGCTGCAAGCTGTCCTTGAACCCGCAGGATTTCAGCTCATTACCCTCAACCAGCCTCGCGATTTTTGGGCTACCTTGCAAACGGCTTCACCCGACCTGCTACTGCTAGATATTGAAATGCCCAGATTCAACGGTCTAGAGCTCTGTCGCGCCGTTCGCCAAGCCCCTCTGTGGAATCAGCTGCCCATCATTTTCTTCACTGCCCACGGTGACGCCAATACCCGGGCTGCTGCTTTGAGAGCCGGGGCCAATGACCTCGTCGAAAAATCCTTGCCCAAAACGGCGCTCGTTGATCGCCTCTTTGAACAAACCAACCGCATGCAGCTCCAGCATGCGATCGCCGAACTCACGCCCCGCTAACCCCTCCCTGTTCCCCCCTCCTTCACCGATGTTCCCGTCCTCCTCCCCCCCTCTTCCTACCCTCGAAGGACTCCTCCATCGGATTACTGATCGCGTCCGCCGCTCCATTGAGCTACCTGAGATTCTGGCTTCGACCGTGACTGAAACCCAGCAATTTTTAGCGGCCGATCGGGTCAAGGTATACCGTTTTCACCCCGACGATAGCGGTGAAGTGATGGCCGAGGCCATTCAAGAGCGCCGCCTGCCCTCGTTACTGGGGCATTGCTTTCCGGCAGAAGACATTCCCCAGCACTCCCGCCAGATGTTTCTGGCGACGCGGCAGCGCACCATTGTGAATGTTGAGAAGCAGGAAATCGGCATCAGTCCCCTCGTTGGTCAGCACACAACGTCTTTACCTGATCGCAATTTGTGGTTCCGCCCGGTTGATCCATGCCATATCGAATATCTAATGGCCATGGGGGTACAGGCCTCCTTGGCGGTACCGCTGCTGCATCGCGATCGCCTGTGGGGGTTACTCGTCGCCCACCACAGCACCCCGCGACGGTTTAGCCCCAAGGAATTAGAGATCGTGCAGCTGATTGCCGATCAGGTAGCGGTGGCAATTTCCCATGCGACGCTATTACGGCAAAGTCGGTTCAAGGCGCGTCACGAAGCTACCCTCAACCAAATCGGCGGACAATTACAGGACTTTAGTGAAACATCGCTGCAGGCGGCACTCGATCAAACCGTCGCGGCGTCAGAGAGTGCTGGCGGCCGACTTTATCTCGCCCCCAAATTACCGGGAAAACCGTTTCAGCTTTTCACTAGCGGCGTTCAACCCAGCTTTAGACAAACGCCTCAAAGATTGCCAGCCCAGACTCACACCGATGTTTTAGAGCAGCTATCTGACTGGCAACATTGGTTCACCAACGCGACAGCCCAACCGGGTGGGCCGATTCGGGTTGTGAACGATATCTATCAGGCCCAACTGCCACGGGAATTAGCAGCGGCGCTGATGCGGTGCGATTTACGGAGTTTGCTGGTGGTCAGCCTGCATCATCATGACCAGTGGCTCGGGTATCTCAGTCTCTTTCGGCGGGCGATCGATACTGAGAACATCTGGGCGGGCCGACTCGACACCGCTGACCCTCGGCAAAATCGACCGAGACAGTCGTTTGAAACCTGGCGCGAACTCAAGCGGGGACAGGCTCATCCTTGGACGATCGCCACCGTTGAACTGGCCCAAGCCTTGGCCGAGCAGTTTGCCTCGGTGATTTATCAAACCCAGCTCTACCGAGAAGTGCAAAGGCTCAATGCTGATTTAGAAAAGCGGGTCTTGCATCGCACCGCCGAGCTGCAGCAGGCCAATACCAACCTGCGACAAGAGATTGCCGAGCGCGAACGCACCCTGAAAGAACTGCAGCAGGCAAAGGACTCCCTCAAGCAGCTCAGTCACCAAAACGAGCTGATTTTGCGATCGGCAGGCGAAGGTATCTACGGGTTAGATGCGGGTGGCCGGGTCGTGTTTGTCAATCCAGCCGCTGCCCGCATGTTGGGGCAACCATCCCAATATTTGATTGGCCAATTTATGCACTCACTGATCGCCCATGCCCGCCCCGATGGCACCCGCTATCGCTGGGAAGACAGCCCCATCTTTGACACCCTGCACTCTGGCAAAACCCATCACGTCTCAGGTGATTTGTTTCATCGTCGCGATGGCTTGACCTTTGCCACCGAATACTTGAGCACTCCGATTCGCGAAGCTGCGCACGTTTTAGGTGTAGTCGTCACCTTTAAAGACATCACCGAACGGCAAGTGATTGAACGGATGAAGGACGAGTTTATCTCCGTCGTCAGCCACGAACTGCGCACCCCGCTAACCTCGATTCGGACCGCTTTGGGCCTACTGGCCGAACGGAGCCTCGATATTCAGCCGCCAAAGCGCCAGCGCATGGTTGAAATCGCTTTTTCCAACACAAATCGCTTGGTGCGTCTGGTCAATGACATTTTGGACGTTGAGCGCATCAAGCTGGGTAAGGTCACCCTGAGCAAGCAGCAGTGCAATTTGGCCGATATTCTGTCTCAAGCTGCTGACGAAATGCGGGCGATCGCCGACGAAAACGAAATTCGCCTCTCTGTGCAGCCCTTCTCAGTTAAGCTGTGGGCCGACCCCGATCGCCTCATTCAAACCCTGACAAATCTACTCAGCAACGCCATCAAATTCTCCCCTGCCGGGTCAACAGTGACTGTGGTTGCCCAAAAAATCCAGTCCGCCCACCTCTCACCCAATAATCGTGAAATTTGGCCCCGCCGCACAGCACCGCTCATAGAGACACTGGAAACTGCGATCGCCTGCCTTTTGGTTCAGGTCAAAGATCAGGGACAAGGCATTCCTGAAAATAAATTGGAAGTCATTTTTCAGCAGTTCGAGCAGCTCAATACGTCTAACACAGGGCACCAGGGCGGGACGGGACTCGGGCTGGCAATTTGTCGCAGCATCATTCAACAACACAATGGTCAAATCTGGGCTGAAAACAACGCTGGCGTTGGCAGCACCTTTTTCTTTACTCTGCCGCTTGCCAGCGAAACTCAAACCCGCGCACCGTAGGAGCCAAGGGATCGGGAATCGAGTACAGGAAATGGGGGCACAGAAACGTGGGTAGGTATCAGGGAAGCAGGAGCCAGGGAACAGGGAGAAAGTTTTGTTTTTTGTCGCAGAGATTTTTCAGAACTTTAGTTTTGGGGTCTAAAGTGCAAAGCAAAAAATTCCAGAGCTGTTTTCTTAGCTCCGTTCGCTAATCTCTATTCTCTTAACTCCCTACTCTCCATCGCCCACTCTCTCCCCGCCACGGAGGTACCCATGGCATCGAAGCGGATTTTGATCATCGACGACGAAGCTGATATCCGAGAAGCAACCCAGATTTGCTTAGAAATCACCGGACATTGGGAAGTTTTGAAGGCTAGCAGTGGTCAGGAGGGCATTGCGATCGCGACCAATGAAATTCCCGATGCCATTCTGTTAGACATAATGATGCCTGAGATGGATGGGCTAACCATTTTAAAAAAGCTACAGACCAACACCAAAACCCGTCGAATCCCGGTGATTATCTTGACGGCTAAAGCCCAATCCAGCGAACAGCGTCAGTTTCGTCAGCTCAACGTTTCGTCAGTCATCACCAAACCCTATGATCCGCTCACCCTGTCAGACCAAATCTCTATGGCGCTGACTAATTCAGAGCTCTAAGCTCCTAGGCAATAACATTGACAAACTTGGCTTTCTTGACGTGACTGTACAGCGGTGGCAGAAATATGCCTGCGCATCAAGAACTGTCGTTGAGGACGGGTATGGGATGACGCTTTTAGCGCTTCATAGGGTAAATGCGCTCGCTTTTCATCGCCAACTCCGCATCCAAATTCTCCACCACTTGAAGAACTCCTTGCAACCCTAAATGCCCTACTCATCTAGGCAGGCTTTGATATCAATCTCGAGAGCCTGGAGTGCGGCTTCCAACCTGAGAGCGATCGCAACTGCCTAATTCCTGAGTTTGGGGGGGTAGCGGCTAATCTCCTAACCCCATTTGCTGATTCCGATTCATGTTCGACTGCGTTTGCCTTTGCCGTCTTTGGCAGCTGAGCTGAGCCACCCGATTGACCGACTTCATCGCTTGCGCTTTTCTCTGCCCTCGCACCATCTGCTTCACGGTTGGACTAACTGCTGCCAGCATCAGGGCAATTTCTTTTTGCCCCATCCCAGCTTCAAACGCTCGCCGCCCAACTTTGAAATCCAACTCGGCCGAGTTAGAGCAATTCACCTCTTCAGAATACTGCTGCCACATCTGAAAATATCGTTCCCGGCTTGAACTTTCTTGAGGTGGATATGGACTGTGGGTTTCTGCCTTATCGTCAGCATTAGCTCCTATGAGTCTGGGTGATTCACCAAAGCTGACTTTTCCAGACTGTTGTGTTGCTCGCTGGCGTCGATTTTCCCGTCCCAGTGCTGCCAGGAGCCGATCAACGAATTGGCGACCCAGCAGCGCATTGCCGCTTGCTTGTCCGAGATTTGCTAAAGCTTTTGCTTCCAGGACGAAACTGAATATCGGATTAACCTTAAACTCAGCTTCCGCCCGGAAGGCTATGGCATCTATGTCCAGCGCAAATATCACCTCCAGCAAGCGGGGGGGAGATCGCTCAGCGTACCACCTGGATTGAAATGCTGGGTCACCGCAATGGAACTCAACTGGCCTTTGAAACGGGGACGCTGAATTCAGCCAAATCGACCTCCAAGTTTCCTGGTTTCTGGGAATCGTTTGAAAAAGCGGCTAATGCCGCTGGAGTTTCTGTGACGGAGTATGGCGTCTTACTTCAGGCGTTGGAGTCGCGGCAACCAGAGCAGTATTCAGTGGCGAAAGGAACCACGGTTAATTTTTCGGCGGCGATCGCCGAAGTTAGAGCGGCTTATCTGGCGGTGCTGGATGCTCACTTCAACGACCATCTGATTCCGCCATGACCTAACTTCACGGCTTCGAAGGCAGCATAACGACGGCGAGCCTTCTCGGACAACGACCTGTAGTAGCGTTGCATTTGCTCTTCGATGGCGACAGGGTAGGGAGTCTGCATATCTTCAATTTGATGCACTGAAGGTTCAGCCTACCGAATTCCTCAAAATTTGGAGCTTATATAATCCTCATTCCTTAGAAAGGGAGGCAAGTTTTGCTCATTGTCGAGACCAACCGCTCGGGCCATGGTCGGCAAGAACTTCCAGTTAAGCTCGCTAATCATCCCCAGGGGCAACCATTTGCAGGCTTCAAAGCGACGCCCACGCCCTTCAGGGAACAACTCAGCCTAAAACTGACAGTCCTGATCCACAAAGCCAATCGGCGGCCGAGCTGAGCGCGGGACAGACATCGTCATCAACACCCATCAGAACGGTTCTGATTCTGCTTTATCTCTCCCAGAGTGACAGAAAAGGGATAGGGCAGCTTGCGTCAGGTCTGGAACAGTCCTCTCGTCTCATAAGAAATACCTTGATTGAGTAAAGCTGATGAAAGTGCCAATTATGATGAACAGAAATAACTGTGTTTTGAACCGCGATGGCCCTTCAGCGCGTTAAATCTAACCTGACGTCATCCCCCCGGCGCGTTTCATTGCGCTCGACCCTGGTTTATCCATTTGTGCTGCAAATCTTTCTGGCGGTCGGACTCACAGGCTACATCT
>JBCCNE010000051.1:0-15809 GCA_039026015.1 Cyanobacteria bacterium P01_C01_bin.70
GTCTCCTTGGACGGTGCGCCAACGGCGAGGGCGAGGGCGAGCGACGATTCGGAAGGGTGTCGATGGTCGCCGTTTAGTGTGGTGGATTGACGAAACGGCGACCCTCGACACCCTTCCGAATCGGCGCTCGCCCTCGCCCTCGCCATTGGCGCACCGTCCAAGGAGACTCGCTGAGAAAGGCAGGCAAGGTTTGCTCATTGTCGAGACCAACCGCTCGGGCCATGGTCGGCAAGAACTTCTAGTTAAGCTCGCTAATCATCCCTAGGGGCAACCATTTGAAGGCTTCAAAGCGACGCCCTTCAGGGAACAACTCAGCCTAAAACTGACAATCCTGAGCCACAAAGCCAATCGGCGGCCGAGCTAAGCGCGGGACAGACATCGTCATCAACACCCATCACAACAAGTCTATTCTGCTTTATCTCTCCCCAGAGTGACAGAAGAGGGATAGGTGTTCAGGAGGTGTGGTTTTGGGAAAATCAGCAACTGCATATTTACAGCCTCAGTAGATCACAAAGCTTGAAGGAAACGGGGTAGGTTCCAGGCAGAATTCAGGATATTGCCATGCTCCTATCCCCTGCTTCATTATCCGCTGAACCCGCCCTGACTGATGAGCAAACCTTGAGCGCTGCGGTCGATACCCTGAGTGAATATCTTGACTTGGAGACCCAAGGTGCGGTGAGCTGTACCACCTTGTTCGAGGTGCTGCTCTGGGCCGCGAGTCGCAGTACCAGCATCGAACACGCGAGTAACCTGCTAGAGGGTGTGCCGAGTGGCAATGGGATTCGCTATCACCTCAGCAAGCTTGAGGAGATGTCGAAGCTAGAAGTCCAACTCAATCAAGCGTTGCAGGCCCAGCTTCCCAGTCAGATTGTCAATCGGCGTCAACGTCTGGCGATTGATTTGCACCTGATTTCCTACTACAGTAAGGCGAGCGATGTCGAAGGACGTTACCTCTATCGCTCAGAGGCCAAGTCAGGCACCACCCGGTTCTTTGCCTATGCCAGTGTGTACGTGATTCGGGCTCAGCAGCGGGTGACGCTGGCAGTGCATGCCGTTCCCCAGGGCGAAACTCTAGTGGCCACGCTCACCTACTTGTTATCCGCCATCGAGCCCTTGCGAGTGAAAGTCAAGCGACTCTATCTCGACCGGGGCTTTTTAGTGTCCCGGTGATTCGCTGGCTCCAAGCTTTGAACATGCCCTTTCTCATGTCAGCCGTGAGGCGTGGCAAAACGGGCGGGACACGTGCCCTCTGTTGTGGACGCCAGAGCTATCGCACGACTTATACCCTCAAGAGTCAGCAGTACGGCGGGGTGGACTGTCAGATGGTCATCGTGTGCCGCTACCAGAAAGGTCATCGGCAGCAACACGGGGTACACCATCTACTCTACGTCACCCATCGGGTTGACGTTGACCCTTATCAAGTGCATCAGCACTACCGGGACCGCTTTGGCATTGAAACCAGCTACCGCATCAAGAACCCCTGTCGCATCCGCTCGACAACCAAAAATCCGGTACGCCGTCTTCTCTTCGTCGCTTTAGCCCTTGTCCTAGTTAACCTGTGGGTCTATCTGCTGTGGACTTACATCAGCATCACTCGACGAGGTAGACGCCGTGTTTTGATGCAGTACTTCCGACTGAAAACCTTGTTGGAGTTTCTCTCCCATGCGATTGAGCGACATTTTCTCAAGCGATGCCAAGTGCTACTCCCCCTCTCTCTCTAGCGTTTTCGATCTACTGAGACTAGTGGATGCTTAAATCGGATACGCCCAACAGTCCTAGTGCTCTGTCAGCCCTAAAAAACAGGGTGCGTGATTTCTGGAATCCTTGTTTGGCAAGCCTTTCAAAAGGTAGCGATCCTAAAACTTAGACTTGACGCTGCACTAGAGCCAATTGCTCCCGCAACTGGGCGCAGCGCTACTTGCCAGTTTTGTCTATCGCACGACCAAATCCAGGCGATCAAAGCCTATCGTCGAGAATTACAACAACGTGGCTGAATTTTGAGTGGAGGACATCAGTTGGCAGGATTGACGGCGGAGTAGAGAGCGGAATAATCGGCGTCGGCGAGACCCTGAGCGATCGCCTCTTGCGCCACCGCAGCCACACTCTCCGCTAGAGCGGGCTGAAGTCCTGCTGATTCTGCCGCATGAGCGAACAGCTTCATGTCTTTGAGCAGGTGCTTAGTAGGAAAGTTGGGATTGCTGAAATTGCGATCGCACATCCGGCCTAACTTTTTATCAAAGGTCGGCGCATACAGCGCACTGTTGCGCACAATATCCATAAACGCATCAACTGAGATATTTTCCCGCTGCACCAGGGCCAAACTGAAGGAAAAAGCTGTTGTGAGGGAACCAATTAGCTGATTCATCGCCAGCTTGACTGCTGCCCCTGCCCCGACTGGACCAATGTGGAGCACCTGCTCGCCCAAACAGTCAAACACGGGGCGCCAGTGGTCAAACTGCTCTGGCGTGCTGCCCACCATCACAATCAAGCTGCCGTCTTTGACTTGGGGAATGCTGCCGAGTACCGGCGCTTCCAAATAACTGCCGTGGGCGGCTGCCACTTGGGCCATCAGATCGCGGCTTTGGTCGGGGGCAATCGTGCCCATTTGAATAACCGTTTTCTGCGCTAGAGCGGTTTGCGTGTCGGAGGTGAATAGGGTAGCGGCGATCGCTTCAGCATCCGCCAGCATTAAAATCGTACAGTCGCAGGCTTTAATCACCACTGCTGGATTCGTTTCGACTGCTATCCCCTGATCGACTAGGGGCTGCAGCTTCTCCGATGATCGATTGTAGGCAACAACCGCGTGACCACCTCGCTGCAAAGTCTGCGCTATCGGTGCGCCCATCAACCCTGTCCCTAAAATTCCGATTCTCACGACTTTTCCCCAGTTAGCTCCGGTTTTCCACAAAATTTTGCTAATTTCTCCACAAGTTGACTTGCCGCGATCGCCCACAAGCCCCAACTCTACGACTCAGATTTTACGTCAATCGATGTTCTTGATTCTTGATTGTTGGTCGGCGCTGGCGAGCCATGGTGAGTGTCATTGCCAGGTGCGATTTGGATACATTGCCCATCCTATGCAGGCTTGCTCTACGTACATAGGCTGCTCTATCCCTTTCAGCCCTTCGAGCATCCCCCTTGTCTCACGCTGACTTCGACGCCTTCCAACTCTCCTCCCCCAACCAATGAGTAAGAAAATCCTCTAACCAGCGATCGACCTGATGGCCATACTGTTGATGGGCGGCAAAGTGGCGATCGCGAGGTTGAGCACCGGGCAGATTGAGCTGTTCGACACCTCGGGTGGTCCATTCATCAATCAGGTAAGTGGTCATCTCAGGATGAAACTGGAGGCCAAATACCCGGTCACCATATCGAAACGCCTGATTCGGAAAGATGTCCCCTGTTGCCAAGTGAATCGTCCCTGTAGGCAAGGCAAAGCCTTCACCATGCCACTGATAAATAGCCATCGGCGTGGTGAAATAGGGGGCACCTGTGGAGGTCGGCTGCAAATTACAGTAGCCAATTTCTCGCTGTCCATCCGGACGAGGCGAGACGGCGGCCCCCAAGACCCGCGCTAGCAGCTGCGCGCCCAGACAGATGCCCAAATAAGGGCAATCTGTCGCCAAAGCCATCGAAATCCACTCTAGTTCTGTGCGGATAAAGGACAGGGCAGTGTCATCATTGGCACTCATGGGGCCGCCAAAGACGATTGCGCCAGCATAGTTGCTGAGGTTATGGGGTAAGGTATCGCCAATCGCTGGACAGCGGATATCAAGCTGATAGCCCCGCAATCTCAGCTTATCGCCCACAAGGCCAGGGTTAGAGGTAGCTTGATGGACAATGGCTAAAATGCGGTGAGCGGGCGACATAAAACGGTAGGGTATGTAAGATTTTTTTTGCGACTTCCACTCTAACCGGCTGATCTCGCCACGGTTGCTCAGCCAACACTAATAAGCAGTGATGGGGTGACGATCAACAAACAATAAACAATTTGCTGGTAAAAAAGTGCAGCCTAGATTGACCAAGCTACACTTTCAAGTCACTAAGTTGAGCGAGCTAAGGTAAAAAGCCTTAGTTTAGGGCTTCCGCGCCACTGACAATCTCCAAAATCTCTTGGGTAATGGCTGCCTGACGAGCCTTGTTGTAATCCAAAGTAAGGGACTTCACCAATTGGCTAGCATTGTCGCTGGCGTTATTCATTGCAGTCATTCGAGCCGCTAGCTCACTTGCTGCTGCCTCTTGTAGTGCCCGTAAGATCTGATTGCTGAAGTAGAGCGGTAGCAGCGCATCCAAAATCTGCACCGGATCTTGCTCAAAGATCATGTCCTTTGGCAAAATTCGATCTCCGACAGCAACCTTTTCCCGGGCCACGTCGATTCGACCTGCGCGGGTAATCAAGCGGAAAATTTCATCATCGTCTGCCTCAAGTCCTTGCGGATCGAGGGGCAGCAACGTTTGCACTACCGGACGAGAACTCACCAGCGAAACGAATTTGGTATAGACCAATTCGACACGGTCAACTGTGCCGGACAAAAACAGTGATAGCAGCTGGTCGGCGATCATTGAAGCCTCATCTGCTGTTGGAATCTGCTCCAGCTCAGTAAATTTTGAATCAATCGGACGCTCGCGACGAGTGAAATACTGGGTTGCCTTACGACCCACCAGCACATAAGTATAATCAATATTGCTGCTGGTTAGCTCTTTGGCGCGGTTTTCAGCCCGGCGAATGACGTTGGTATTGTAGCCGCCACATAAGCCACGATCACCCGATATTGCCAGCAAGGCTACCTTCTCAACGGGCCGCTGCTGCAGTAGGGGCAGGTCGATATCCTCAAACTTCAACCGGGTTTGCAAGCTATGTAACACCTGCGCTAGCCGATCCGCAAAGGGGCGCGTCGCGATGACTTGCTCTTGGGCCCGCCGCACTTTGGCGGTGGCCACTAGCCGCATAGCTTCTGTAATCTTGCGCGTGTTTTTGACCGTCTTAATGCGATCGCGAATTGTCTTTAGGTTAGCCATCTTTTTCCTTTCCTAACCGCCTGGGCATCCAATGGTAGAACTGAAAAATTCCGCTGTTGGATGCCAATATCTTCAACGCTTAAGCCGCCGCTTTGAATGCCTGCTTGGTCTCTTCGATCGCCCCTTTGAGAATCTCTATCATCTCATCGGTCAGCTTCTTCTCAGCCTTAACGATTTCACCATAGCGAGGCTTGCTAGTCTTGAGATAATCTCGCAGTTGCTTCGCGAATTCGGTGACGTTCTCTACCGGAATCTCATCAAGGTAGCCATTAGTCCCGGCATAAATAATGGCGATTTGATCTTCCACCGGCAGCGGCGAGTTCTGGGGTTGTTTCAGCAACTCCCGTAGACGAACTCCCCGCGCAAGCTGATCTTGCGTAGCTTTATCCAAGTCAGAGGCAAACTGAGAAAAAGCCTGCAGCTCATCAAACTGAGCCAGTTCTAGCTTCAATTTACCAGCCACCTTCTTCATGGCCTTAATTTGAGCGGCACCCCCCACTCGGGAAACTGAAATACCGGCGTTGATGGCTGGTCGCAAACCAGAGTTAAACAGGTCAGAAGACAGGAAGATCTGACCATCCGTAATCGAAATTACATTCGTCGGAATGTAAGCGGATACGTCACCTGCTTGAGTTTCAATGATCGGTAGGGCCGTCATGCTGCCCCCACCTAATTCATCACTCAGTTTGGCTGCGCGTTCTAGTAGGCGGGAGTGTAAGTAAAATACGTCTCCAGGATATGCCTCACGACCCGGCGGACGACGCAACAGCAAGGACATCTGACGATATGCCTGAGCCTGCTTTGACAGGTCATCGTAAACGACCAAAGTATGCTTGCCTTTATACATAAAATATTCGGCCAAAGTCGCCCCGGTGTAGGGTGCCAAATACTGCAGTGGAGCCGGGTCGCTGGCGTTCGCTGCAACCACGACGGTGTACTCCATCGCGCCACGCTCTTCTAAAACGTTGACTACCTGAGCGACGGATGCGGCTTTTTGACCGATCGCCACATAAACGCAGATCACATCCTCGCCCTTTTGGTTGAGGATCGTGTCAATTGCTACTGCCGTTTTACCAGTTTGGCGATCGCCAATGATTAACTCACGCTGTCCACGACCAATTGGAATCATGGCGTCAATGGCCGTAATCCCGGTCTGCATCGGCTCGCAAACGGACTTCCGCGCGATAATGCCGGGTGCCGTCGATTCCGTTAAGCGAGTCCCATCTGCTTGAGTTTCCCCTTTCCCATCAATGGGCCGAGCCAACGCGTCAACCACGCGACCCACTAATGCGTCTCCCACGGGAATCGAGTTAATCTTACCGGTGGCCGTCACTGGACTGCCTTCCTGAATACCGACACCGGCCCCCATCAAAACAGCCCCAACGTTATCTTCCTCTAGGTTGAGCGCAATGCCCACCGTGCCATCCTGAAACTCCAACAGCTCGCCTGCCATGGCTTTTTCTAGACCATAAATGCGAGCGATACCATCGCCCACCTGCAGCACGGTGCCAACGTTAGAGACTTGCACAGACTGGTCATACTGCTCAATTTGCTGCTTAATAATGTTACTGATTTCGTCAGGTTTGATGCTTACCATTGGAATTGCTCTACTGAAGTTAGTGGACGATAAAACTCGAACGAAGTTAAAGATTTGAGGAAAGCAGACATGACTAGCCTGCCGAATTTAACTGCATGCTCAAGCGCCTGAGCTGGCCTCGCAGACTAGCATCAACAACCTGAGACCCTACCTTGATAATGACACCCCCTAGCAAGTCAGAATCAAAACTTACCTCTAGATCGACCTGCTCAGCCCCAGTCATTGTGGTGACTTTTTGCCGAATCTGATCTTTCTGCGCGTCAGATAGTTCAACTGCTGCAGTGATCTCCGCCAAGACGGTCTTGCGCAGTTGGCGCAGAAGTTCCTGATAGCGCTTAAGAATCGGGCTCAAAAACCCAATCCGGCCCTTATCTACCAGTAGCTTGAGAAAGTTTGCAAATAACGGATGCAAATCTTCAGCTATCTGCTGTAAAACTCCCTTTTTGGCACCTTCATCCATCAGCGGATTTTCCAGAAATCGCTGCAGCTCTTCAGAGACTTTTAACAGTTCCAAAACGCCTTGAGCATCTTGACCAAAGCGGTCTTCAAGCTGCTGTTCTAGAGCTAAAGACATGAGCGCTTGCGCGTAAGGGTCAGCAATTTCCAAGGACACAGTAGTCGAACTCATTTTTCTTAACCCTCTAGCAAAGCAATACTTTTATCAACTAAGGCCGTCTGAATTTCTGGATTAAGACGAGAGGGCAGTTCAGTTTCGGCTCGCGCCAGTGCCAACTCAGAAATCCGCTGGCGCAGCTCCCGCATCACCTTTTCCTGCTGGAAAGAAACATCTTGGTCGGCGGCAGCTCGCATCCGCTCAATATCGGCTTGCGCTTGGGCCAAAATGTCTTCACTAACTTTGGTGGCGTTTTGCTTAGCTAATTCCACAATCTCTTTCGCCTTCGCCTGCGCCTGGGTCAGGTTTTTCTTCTGCTCCTCTAGCGATTGCTGGGCTTCTCGCTGACGACGTTCAGCATCCTGAATAGCTTCTTTTATGTTGTTGCGGCGAGCGGACAAATTGCCCCCCAAAAACTTACTGCCGAAATAAAACAGCACGCCCCAAATAATTACCAAATTAATCAAATTGGATTCGAGCAGGTTAAATTCAAGTCCGAAGCCACCCTCTTCGGTTGCTAGCAGCCAAAGACTAACCATAGTGATACGTCCTAACAATCATGCAAAATCAAATTAACTCGTGTCTCAACGGAAAAACTCAGGCGATGCCTAAAAGCTTGTCCAGCATCTGTTGAGTCAATGCTGCAACTTGTCCCTCTAGCACCTGAAAGGCTGATTCTTTCTGAGCTTCAATCTCCTTCTGGACCTGCTCTTTCTGAGCCTGAGCCTCCTGCTGCGCCGCCGCAATTTGCTGATTAGCCACTTTCTCTGCCTCAGATTGAGCCTCAGCAACGATCGCTTGAGCCTGACGACGAGAATCCGCTAGCTCCTGCTCGTACTGTTCTGCTAACTTTTCAGCCTGTGCCAATTGCTCCTTGGACTGGGTGATGTTGGAGCTGACATAACCGTCGCGCTCATCAATGGCATTTCCCAAAGGCTTGTAGAAGACAATGTTAAGTACCACTGCCAAAAGTAGGAACTGAACAGCCATCAAAGGCAGGGTGGCATTGATATCAAACAGACCACCGCCCTCTTCAGCGGCCAAAAGCACCATCCAATTCATCGCGTACAGACCCTCAGCTTCATTCCAGAAAATCTATCAGTATTCAAATTTTGGATTGGGGAAATTACTCTTCCCCAATCCAAAGTGTCTTGGTTAGCTAAAGGGATTAGCAAATAGCAGCACCAGGGAAACCACCAAACCATAGATGGTCAGTGCTTCCATAAAGGCTAGAGATAGCAGCAGCGTACCGCGAATCTTACCTTCAGCCTCTGGCTGACGGGCAATCCCTTCTACAGCTTGACCAGCGGCGGTGCCTTGACCAATACCAGGGCCAATAGCAGCCAGGCCGACAGCTAACGCAGCAGCGATGACGGATGCAACAGCAACAATCGGTTCCATTTCCTTACCTCAAAGAGTGGATGTTCTACTAAACAACTACAGAAGTGAACTCGCCATTTGGCTTGCTCCTCAATCAAGGTCCTGAGGACCCCTTCCCCGTTGATATTGCGCTTAGAGATCCACGCATCAACCTAGGTATCATCTGGGCAGCCTGTAAACTACCCATGCTCTTCTTCACCATGGCCTTCCATCGCTTCCGCTATGTAGACAGCCGCCAGGGTGGCAAAAATCAAGGCTTGAATGGCACTTGTAAAAAGCCCCAAAATCATCACTGGCAAAGGCACAAACAGAGGCACCAACAGAACAAGCACGGCCACCACCAGTTCGTCTGCCAAAATGTTTCCGAAAAGACGAAAGCTCAGAGAAAGCGGCTTGGTGAAATCTTCTAAAATGTTGATTGGCAAAAGGATCGGCGTGGGCTCGATGTAACGAGCAAAGTAGCCCAATCCTCGCTTCTTAAAGCCGGCGTAAAAATAGGCCAAAGAAGTCAATAACGCCAAAGCAACAGTAGTGTTAATGTCATTCGTAGGGGCTGCCAACTCACTACCGGGTATATGAATTAGCTTCCACGGCATCAGGGCTCCCGACCAATTTGACACGAAGATAAACAGAAACAAAGTTCCCACAAAAGGCACCCAGGGCCGATATTCTTTTTCCCCAATCTGCCCCTTTGCCAAATCGCGAATAAATTCCAGAGCATATTCCATAAAGTTCTGCAGGCCTGATGGAATCCTCTCAATGTTGCGAGTCGCCAGTACCGAAAAGAGAAGGAGTAAGGCAATCACAAACCAGGAGGTGAGGAAAACCTGTCCATGAATTCTTAAGCCTGCCACTTCCCAGTAAAAATGTTGGCCCACTTCTAATTCAGCCAACAGCATCGAACCCGGCGTAAAATCAATCATCTCAAGCCATTCTTAAGGTTTGCACAAAAACCTACCGAAAAAACAGTGCTAAACTCTCGAAATCAACACAAATGCTTCAGCTACCTAGTAATCCCCTTGAGGAATGGCAGTCCAAATCGTGTAGCCAATGAGAGCAGCTTTATATGTCAGAAAACCAAGGAAGACAGGGACAATTTCGAGCTGATTCCACTGGCTAGCAACCAATATCATGGCTGCAACCAATGCTAACCGTCCACTGGAAACCCTGACAGCACCTCTGCCAATTCTCTCAACGTTTTTTGACAACATCCTCAAGTAAACCACACCCGTGCATGCGCCTATCAGATAGTTCAAGGCAATATGCAGGGAATAAGCCCACCAGGTACCTACAAAAATAATTGCTGAGAAGAACATTGTGGTTCTCAGCAGTTGCCGTTGCAGCCGGTAAAAGTCCTCCATCGAACCTTCTGAGGAAGATTTGTCAGAAAGATCTTGACCGCTTGCGGTAACTGGCGGTTCAGAACTTGAAGGAGTCTGCACTTAGCCTATCCGGTCAATCTAGAGCCTGTAGCCCGAGCATCTGTATGAGTAAATGCTTAGGCCACGGCCAATCATATCACGGTAACAATACTTTAATTTTTGCGGTATCTAAGTTCTCGTAAAAAATGTATGGGGTTGAGCTGAAACGCTTATTTACTGTTGAAAAGAGGCAAATTTAGGTGATATTGCTGGGCTGCTCGAAGCCTTGACGCACTGATCGACGAGATCGCTTGCCGGTTGAAGTCAGGATTGATTGCTGCGATCGCACCTCCAGCAAATTGAGCTCTACCTGGAATCAATTCGGCATCGCCTTTGCAATCGCTGCCGCAATCAGGTCAGTGTCTGCAAGGCAAACTCAGTCTCAGTCAGCCTCACAGCAGGAATGTTACATAGCTTTACGCCTTTCTAATCTTTGGGGCTTGTCATCAATATAATGCTAGAAACCTTATGAGATGAGCGTTGCTACGTTCGCTCTAGCTTCATCAGCCAGGGGTTAAAACGCTTGCTGATGAAGTGCTGGGTTGGCTAAATGATGACAGCCTCTAAAGTTTTCGCCCCTGTAGGATGGCTGTTGGAGTGGCGATTGGCGTTGTGACACAGTTTTTAACAATCGATGGTTTCCAAGCCAAATCGTTTTAATGTGAAGTCTGGATTAGTCAATTTCTAGTTGATATCCAAGATTTATTTATTGACATTGATTACTGCTAGACCTGCCTGATGGCAGCGGTGAATCTTAATTGGCCGTCGTGTTTGGCAAAAGCTGTTTTTGAAGATTGAGTAGGGAGCCGTTGAGAAGGAATGACTCTAAAAGTTAGTGGCGGGAGCGTCGTAGCACGCCCTCAGCTTTATCAAACGCTGCCAGTCGCAACCATTTCCCAGGCAGAACAGCAGGACCGCTACATGGATAAGGGGGAGCTTGAGGAGCTGGCTAGCTTCTTTGCTTCTGGAGCTAAACGCATCGCGATCGCAGAAGCGTTAACTCGATACTCTGAGCTAATCGTCTCGGAAGCTGCTAACCGCATCTTCACGGGTGGTTCGCCCTTGTCTTATCTGGAGCGCCCCCCAGTAACTGAAGCGCCGTTGATGACCATGGGTGGTGAGGTGCTGGATGAGCAAGCGGCTTTAAGTCTAGGGACCGCGACTTACACCGAAAGTAACGGTGATGGTGGTGGCCTGCTTGGAGGGCTGCGCTCAATCTTTAGCTTGGGCACTCCATCCGGGCCGCTGCCTCCAGGATTTCGCCCCATCAACGTTTCCCGCTATGGCCCCAGCAATATGCAGAAGTCTCTGCGTGATATGAGCTGGTTTTTGCGCTATCTCAGTTATGCGATCGTGGCTGGTGACCCGAATATTATTTCGGTCAACGTGCGTGGCCTGCGCGAGATTATCGAGAACGCCTGTTCTTCTGCCGCTACCATTGTGGCTATTCAAACGATGCAGTTTGCCTCGCTGCGCTATTTCAAAAGCGATGCCGAAGCTGTTGAAATCGTGACTCAGTATTTTGACGTCTTGCTGACTGAGTTCAAGGCTCCTACTCCGTCGAACAAGCTGCGTCAACGTCCCTCATCTGATCAGCAGGGTTTAGAGCTGCCGCAAATTTATTTCAATGCAGCCGAGCGACGGCCAAAGTTTGCGATGAAGCCAGGGCTCTCTCTGCTGGAGAAGCAGCAGGTCGTAAAAGCAGCCTATCGTCAAGTTTTTGAGCGAGATATTACCCGGGCTTACTCGCTAAACATTTCTGACTTAGAGTCCAAGGTCAAGAACGGCGAAATCTCAATGAAGGAGTTTATTCGTCGCCTTTGCAAGTCACCCCTGTATCGTAAGAACTTTTTTGAGCCCTACATCAATAGCCGGGCACTGGAGCTGGCTTTCCGGCATATTTTAGGCCGGGCCCCGAGTTCTCGTGAAGAGGTGCAGAAATATTTCTCTATTGTCTCCAGCGGGGGGCTCGCAGCACTTATTGATGCGCTTGTAGATTCGAAGGAATACGCCGACTACTTTGGCGAAGAGACCGTCCCTTATTTGCGTGGTCTGGGGCAGGAAGCTCAAGAATGCCGCAACTGGGGGCCGCAGTTTGATCTGTTTAACTACAGTGCGCCCTTCCGCAAAGTGCCTCAGTTTGTCACTCTGTTTTCAGCTTATGACCAGCCGCTGCCAGACCAGCACGTATATGGTTCCGGTAACGATCCGCTGGAAATTCAGTTTGGGGCTATCTTCCCGAAAGAGACTCGCAACCCCGACGCCACGCCCGCCTTCTTTAATAAAGACACGCGACGCATCTTGATTCGTCGAGGTGCTGGTATTGATAACCAGTTGAGCAATCCGGCGGCCCGCCCTAATGCGCCAGGTTCTCTAGGGCCGAAAGTCTTCAAGCTGGATCAGGTACCTGCTATTGGCAACACTCAAGCCAGTATTCGCTATTCTGAAAGCTCCACTCAAGCCATTATCAATGCCGCTTATCGCCAGGTGTTTGGGCGCGACGTCTATGCTGGACAGCGCCTCAAAACGGCGGAAATCAAGTTGGAGAATGGTGAGATTACGATTCGTGAGTTCATTCGCGCATTGGCTAAGTCAGAGGTCTTTCGCAAGATATATTGGTCGTCACTCTACGTCATGAAGGCGGTTGAATACATTCATCGGCGACTGTTGGGACGGCCGACTTATGGCCGTCAGGAAACCAACAAGTACTTTGACGTTTGCGCTAAGAAAGGTTTCTATGCGCTGATCGATGCTCTTATCGACAGTCAAGAATACGATGAAGCCTTTGGGGAAGATACTATTCCCTATGAGCGCTATTTGACTCCGGCCGGTCTGTCAATGCGAGCAGTGCGCGGCTCAACCATGGCTGATCGCGGCATGGCGCAGAACATGCCAGAAGCCACTCCACGTTTTGTGGAACTGGGCCAGTCGAACAGCGATCGCTCCGAGCCTGACCTTCAAGCTCGGGTGATTCAAGGGGTGAGCCGGCAGCGGCAAGAGACCAAGATCTTCAAGCTTACCAGTCTGGTTGATAAGGCGGCGCTGAAAATAGTTGTTCAAGCGGCTTACCGTCAGATTTTTGAACGGGATGTGGCACCTTACATCGTGCAAAACGAGTTCAAGACGCTAGAGAGCAGACTGGGGAACGGTGAAATTAATGTGAAAGAGTTCATCGAAGGACTCGGATGCTCGCAGCTTTATTTGCGAGAATTCTACGCGCCATATCCCAACACTAAGGTCATTGAGCTGGGAACCAAGCATTTCCTGGGGCGGGCACCGGTCGATCAGGCTGAGATTCGCAAGTACAACCAGATTTTGGCCTCTCAGGGCTTAAAAGGCTTTATTCGCGAAATGCTGAGTACGCCTGAATATGCTGAGTGTTTTGGTGAAGACACCGTGCCTTATCGTCGCTTCCCGACGCTGCCAGCAGCCAACTTCCCGAACACTGAGCGGCTTTATAACCAGCTCACTAAGCAAAATAGTGACCTTGTGGTTCCCAGCTTTGAGCCGGTATAGCGCCTATTCTAGCGACGGCCCGCTGGATTACTGAGAGCAATTGCATCGCTTATCCAGCGATGGTCAGCTATGAATCTAAGTGGGCTTTTGCTGAACAGTGACAGTTGTAAATTTGCTGCAGCGACGCTACTGAAACTTCAGCTAGCGTATGTCTTGGCAGAGCGTGTAAAGGCTCATTGGTCAAGGTTTTCAAAAAGATGAGGGCGATTGTTACAAAATGTTTCGCCCTGTCTAAGAAGGCGAAGCTGATACCGGACAATGAAACCCGGAAGGTGTCTGTTTCTCAAAGGCTTTAGAGGGTATAAGTAAGTTTTGCTAGGCTTCACTATCCTTGACAAAGCAATAGCAACATCAGTTCTCTAAGGCTGCTGCGATATAGGCTAAAGCATAAGCCAGCTAATGTGAGTCATTCACAGCCCTTATGGGCGATCGCTGGCCTTTTAGATTCAGTGAATACCAGTTATTGATTCAGTATCTGGTTCCATTTTTCGGAGGAATCCATTCAATGAGTATTGTCACGAAATCCATCGTGAATGCCGATGCTGAGGCTCGTTACCTCAGCCCTGGCGAACTAGATCGCATTAAAAGCTTTGTGACCTCTGGTGAGCGTCGCTTGCGGATTGCTCAAGTCTTAACCGAGTCCCGCGAGCGCATCGTTAAGCAAGCTGGCGATCAGCTTTTCCAGAAGCGTCCCGACGTTGTTTCCCCCGGTGGAAACGCTTATGGCGAAGAAATGACCGCAACCTGCCTGCGAGACATGGACTATTATCTGCGTCTCATCACCTATGGCGTGGTTGCTGGCGATGTGACTCCGATTGAGGAGATCGGTTTGGTCGGTGTACGCGAGATGTATAACTCTCTTGGTACGCCCATTCCGGCAGTGGCCGAATCCGTTCGCTGCATGAAGGCGGTGGCTTCTGGCCTGCTGTCTAGCGAAGACGCAGCGGAGGCTTCTGCTTACTTTGACTATGTCGTTGGCGCAATGCAGTAATCCTGCAGCGTATGACGGTCATTTTTAACGCAAGTAAGGACATTTAAGGAAACAAATCATGCAAGACGCAATTACTGCAGTCATTAATGCCTCTGACGTGCAGGGTAAATACCTCGACGGCACTTCTTTGGACAAGCTGAAGGCTTACTTCCAAACGGGTGAACTGCGTGTTCGTGCCGCCACTGCGATTAGCGCCAATGCGGCTGAAATCGTCAAAGAAGCAGTTGCTAAGTCGCTGCTTTATTCTGATATCACTCGTCCTGGTGGCAACATGTATACAACTCGTCGCTATGCCGCCTGCATTCGCGACTTGGATTACTACCTGCGCTATTCCACCTACGCCATGTTGGCGGGCGATCCATCTATTTTGGATGAGCGTGTGCTGAATGGCCTCAAAGAGACCTACAACTCTTTGGGCGTACCCATCGGTGCAACTGTGAACGCGATTCAAGCAATGAAGGAAGTCACTGCTAGCCTGGTTGGTGCCGACGCTGGCAAGGAAATGGGCGTTTATTTTGACTACATCTGCTCTGGCTTGAGCTAGGGGTGGTTTCTGATAGTTTCGTCCCTCATCTTTAAGATGCGCTCCCGCAGAACCTCTGTCTGGGGCGAGTGTTGAGACCAGGACATTCCGGCTTAGCATTGGCTTGAGACATAGATTTTCTGCGGGAGATGTTTTAGATATTGTTAGTTTTAAGCGGTGACTGTAAGCTTCCAGAGCAAGTGTACGATCGCCCTTTAAGACTTTTGGCTAATTGCTGTTGATTGTAAGTTTAGGAGAACTAGATAGCCATGCGAATGTTTAAGATTACGGCCTGTGTTCCGAGTCAAACTCGCATTCGCACCCAACGAGAGTTGCAAAATACTTTTTTCACTAAGCTGGTTCCCTACGAAAACTGGTTTCGTGAGCAGCAACGAATCCAAAAAATGGGTGGCAAAATCGTTAAGGTTGAAATGGCGACGGGCAAACCCGGCACGAACACCGGCTTGCTCTAGCTGCCGAGGCTTTTGCTTTGGGTGATGTGAGTGAATTACGTAGGCATGGGCAACCATCGCCTATTTTTGTGGCTGTTCACTAGCCGTCGGCGCTTTATGTCCTTTGTCACGGTGGCTGGAAACACCTATATACTGATGCCTCGGGCTCTATATGACGTTGACCTTCTGTCATGGGCACTACGCCTCAGCTCATATCTAACGCGATTCACTCTGCAGTGTTCTAACTGATTATTCATTTCAAGATTTAGAGAAAGGTTAGAACGCCGCATCAATTCA
>JBCCNE010000052.1:0-15679 GCA_039026015.1 Cyanobacteria bacterium P01_C01_bin.70
GATCGCGCCAGATGTCTCGACCCGAGAGAGTTCGCTGACGGATAAATTCGGGTCGGGCAGCACAAAATCGGGATGGCTGACCGTGACCGTCTGGCCGTCGGGGGAAACGCTGACCACCTCGTAAGGGGGAATGTCAGGCAGGTCGCCCTCGCGCCGGACGCGATCGCCGGGTTGCAGAGGGCGATCTCTGGGTGCAGCCACAACGCCAATGCCGCGATCGGCGGCGATCAGGGTGCTATCCCGCCCCGTCAGGGCCAGGCGCGTTTCTACCACCAGGTCGGCCACTGCCGTGGTGCCGGACAAATCGCGAAGATCGACCTGACGAAAATCGGTGGTGCCGCTGGGGGATACGACCCAGATGTAGAGCTGGGCATCCTGCGGCTCGACGGGATTTTGCACGGAGGCGGAGTGGGGCGGCTCAGCGAACTGGTCGCGAATGATGGCATATTCCACCAGGGTGGCGTTTTGGGCAGCGGCAATTTGCTGCATCTGGACTAGGTTGGGCGGCGGTACGGATTCTGCCGCAGTGGCACGGCCTTGCCCCCGCGCCAGCAGTTCGACAAAGGCGCGGGCGCGACCCCGTTCCGAAATTTCCAGAGCGGTATCGGTTTTGCCCTGAGCGACGAGCACTTCCTGCAGGTTGCGGTAGGCGATGAGCTGGGTTTCAAAGATGGAGACTTTGAAGGCGTCGCTGGTGCCGAGTCCGGCGCGGACGTTCTCCCAAACGGCCACGGCGTCAAACAGCACCTGTTCGGCCTCGGTCAGTCGCTCCAAATACAGCAGGGCGTTCCCCACATTGGTCAGGGCGATGCCTTCTCCTAAGCTGGCTCCGAGGCGACGGGCGATCGCCAGCGCGGCCTGGCTAGTGCGATAGGCGGCCTCATAGTTTTGCTGATAGGCGTAGGTGGTGCCGAGCCCCAGCAGAAGCTGCGCCGCTTCTAGGTCGTTATTGAGGGTTTTCGCGATCGCCAGCCCCTGTTCATGCAGGGCGATCGCCGCCGCGAACTGCCCCTGAATGGCGCGGGTGGAGGCGAGGTTGCCGTACGCCTGCATTTCGCCGTAGGTGTCGCCTGCCCCCCGGGAAATGTCGAGGCTGGTGAGCTGTTGCTGTGCCGCGTTTTCGTAATCTTCGTCTGCAAAGTAGGCATTGCCCAAATTACGGTAGACCAACGCTTTCCACTGGGGCGCGGTCTCCAAGGGCAGCGTGCGCAAGCTCTGCTCATAGAAGTCGATCGCGGTGGCGTAATCTCCCAGGGCGGCGTAGGTCGCGCCCAAACCACCGAGAGCAATGCCGATTTGGGTGGGGTCATTGAGGGCTTGCGCCTGCTCTAGCTGTTGCTGATACAGATCGAGCGCGGTAGAGTAGTCGCCGATGACAGCGTGCGAAATCGCCAGATTGTTTAAGGAGTAGGCAATCCAGCGGGTGTCTTCCTGTTCAGTGGCCGTGGTGAGGTTGGCTTCGTAGCAGTCAATCAGCGCGGCATAAAGGGATGCGGTGCGGTCACTAGCTGCCGCGTTGTCAATTGCTTCGACTGTCTCTTGGCAGTTGCGGAGCCCAGCATTGGCCTCGTCATTGCGGGTGGAGGTTGCAGCATCGTCATCGGCTGGCAGTGCCGCGACATCCTCTGAGGCGGTATCCCCGGAAGAGGTGTCGGTGCCATCATCCGTTGCCGCAGGGGATGGCTCGGTCTCGTTCGTGAGCAGCGGCGACCCTGAATCAGCGTCGCTGGTGTCCTCGGTCGGTTCAGGATCTAAGGTTGCCTGTTCCTCCTCGCCACCTTCTTCACCACCGCCTTCTCCGCCATTGCCGCCATCGCCATCGTCACTGCCATTTCCGCCACCGCCATTTTCTCCGCCGCCCGGTTCTTGGGCTTGTCCAAAGTCGGGGCCTAGGCCACCTTCTGGTTGTCCCTCGCTGACATTTGGCGCGGCGGCAACGTCGAGGCTGGGAACGTTGGCAGCGGGCGCGTTGGCGGTATTGGGGGGAAAGATGCCATCTTCATCGACACTGATAGCGATCGCTGCCACAATCAGAAAGCCCGGTTCTGGCAGCACCATGCCCAGCACGCTCAGTTCCTCTAGCTGAGTGGACTGGGCCAGCGGCATCCCCTGGATGAGTGTCTGCTCTGTCGGCAGCAGGTCTGTCGGCGGGAGTGGGTTGATTCCCAGAGTGGGATCGAGCACGTCAGGTGTTTCGGGCGGCTCCGGCGGCAGCGGCGCTTCGGTAATGGTGACGGCAACAGCCACGGGCTCGGATGCCGCCACACCATCGCTGGCTCGCAGGGTAAAGGCGGTGAGGCCGCCGATAGAGCCTGGGGGCGGAGTGTACTGGAGCGTGTCAGTGGGGGCGATCGCGTCTCCCGGCTGCACAGGCAAACCATTGCTCAGCAGGGTGCCTGCTGGAATCGAGACGATTTCTAGCGTCGTGACATCGCTGTTGGCGTCAGCCACGGTCGAGTCGAGGTCCGCCAGGGTAAAGGTCAGCGGCTGATCGACTGCTGTAGCCAGTGACTGAGAGGCGGCCAGCGTCGGCGGGGTGTTGATAGATTCGATCGTGATACCAGGCGAGGGATTGTCCGTACCACCAGTGGATTGGACGTCAAAGGTGCCGGTGGTGACGATGCTGTCGGCGGTGATCGCCCCGGCGGTGCCATTCACGCTGGCATCGCCAATGGTGAAGGGGGTATTGGTCGGCCCGCCGTCGTGTTGAATCGTCACCGTACCGCTTGGGCCAACGATACCGCCCTGGGTGTCGATAGTGATACCGGCTGCGAAGCCTTGAACGGTGCCATTGGCCAGGATATTGACACCGGCTCCGGCATCAGGGCCAGAGGCACTGGTGTCAATGGCCTCAAACGTGATGTTCTCGCTCGATTCCAGATTGACTGTGCCGGGAACATCGTCAGTGGTGATGATGAAGCCTAGCTGTAGCCCTGCCCCAGAAATATCGACCGTGCCACCGTCGCTGAGAATCGCCGTTCCCACATCGGAAAATACGCTCCCGACACCGTTATCGTCAGCATCCGCAGTAATAGTGACATCCTCATTCGTATCGATAATGCCATTGAGTTGAATGTTTTTGTCCGCCTGGAGTGTAATCACGCCATCGTCGGATGAAAGGTTGCTGTTGAGGAAAATGTCGTTGAGGGCGATCGCCTCAAGGTCGGTGACTAGCGCCACATCAGTGCTAAAAGTGATGTTATTGGTGGCCTGAAGGATTACTTTGGCGGCGGCACTATTGATAGCGGCCACGTTGATCTGAGTAGTGTCGTCCATTCCCTGATCGGCGTCAGAAAACTCATCAACGGTGCTCAGGTCGCTGGTTTCTCCTCCGGCAGCGACAATCTCGATGTTGGTGGGATCGAGCAGCAGCGTGCCAATTGTCCCCAGCGGAGCTGAAGCATCCACTTCGCCGGAAAATTCCAGCAGATTGAATCCCGAAACTTCCACCCAGCCGCCGTTACCGCCCGTCTCCCCGCCGCGCACACTGGCATCGCCCGAAAAGCGCGTGGTGTCGTCGGCCCACACTACGATGGAGCCACCATCGCCAGTCGCTAAGCTATCTGCCTGTAGTGTTGAGCCGCCATCCACCAGCGAGAACTGAGCGTTGGGCAGCGTCCCCTGTCCCTGAAAATCGCCGCCAATGCGAATGTCGCCGCCGCCGAACTGTCCAGAGGCGTTTACCTGCGCGTCGAGCAGCGAGACCTGCTGCCCCAGCAGATAAATTTGGCCGCCCTGTCCGCCTGCCGTACTGATTTCCCCCGAGGCGATGACGCTGCCCAGTTCGACCGTTGCCCCAGCGGTGGCCGACTCCAGACGTACGGTGCCGTCGGCAGCTTGCACCACCGTCAGGTCGGTATTTGTAGAGGAATTCCCTGTGAGCAACTCCGGCAGCGCCAGTGGATTCAGCGAGAGTTGCCCAGTCTCTGTCAGTGGCGGCGCAATTTCCAAACTGAGGAGCTGATTTTCTTGACTGATGCGCACCAGGTTTTCGCCAGGGACTGCCGCCAGCATAATGGTACCCTCGGGCGCGGTAATAGTGCCCAGATTAATCACGTCGCTACCCAACAGCGTGATCGATTCTCCCGCATCTACAGTCAGATCGCCCAGGTTGAGCACCGTGCCGGACGAGTCGTTTGTGAAGGCAAAGCCGCTGGGCGTGCCGGTCAGCGCCTCGTAACCGGTGGGATTTTGTACATCGAACCAAGCGTCGCCGAAACCGACCTGATTGGCCGTTGTCGCGGTGAAGGAGCCGGTTAGGTCGATCGCCCCCGTCGGACCAAAAATTATCCCCGCTGGATTGATCAGGTACAGATTGGTACTGCTGTCGCTGACCTGTAGCAGCCCGTTGATGATGGAAGGGCTGCCACCATTGACGCCGCTGAGAATGTTCTGAATTTCGGGCGAGGCGATGAAGTTGGCAACCTGCTCAGCCGTCAGACCAAATTCTTGAAAGCTGTGGAACAGGTTTGCGCCGTCGCCGGAAAGCTGACCGCCAGTGATGTCGAGATGGTTGCCGTCAGGCGTGACCACCGTGCCCGTGCCATCCCCATTGGGAATCACCGCCTGAGCCAGTCGCGGTGCAGAGAACTGGGGCTGGGCCGCAGTTTCCGGGGAAAGGATGGGCCGAAAGGCGATCGCCGTTTCCGAGTCCACATCGACTGTTGCCGTGGCTATCGTGGGCAGGACTGGGGGGAGATTTGGGGGGACGATTGCTGGAGGGGCAGGCAGGGGCAGGAGCATAGGGGGACTCCGGGGTGTGGGTGGGTGTGAGGATACGGAAGTATGGGGGTTGTAGGATAGGGGAGTGATAGGGGGGCAGGGTTTAAGAGTGGCAGGGTTGTGTTGGCATGGCCTGCTGGGAGGGCTTGGGTTGGCTGGATAGGTGATGTCGGTGGAGTGGGTGAGGTGGGCGGCATGATTTTTGTTCCCTATTCCCTGTCTCCTGTTCCCTATCATCCCTTTCCGACTTCCGACCTCCAAATTCCGAATTCCATCAAGGTACTCAAAACTCTGGCAACTCGTCGCTTTCGGCAGGGGTTTCACCCAGTTGACAGCATTCGGTGAGGGGCTGGTTAACCACGTCATGGAGCTGCACAGTGTCATGCTCTAGCAGGCTAGCCCAGGCCAGGAAAGCCGTATCGGATTGGGGGTCTTGCAAACGCCAGTCGCCGATTTCGGTCAGGGCATCGTACCAGAGGCCGTAGCTGGCGAGCAGGGCGATGCGGTCGGCGGTGTCGGCGGCATCAAGCTGTTGAGTGAATTCTTCGGAGGGCGATCGCCGCACCACAATCCCCGTCGTGGCCGGATCTTCACCGCTCTCGTCGGGACAATCCACCGACAGCGTCCAGCGGTAGGGCACGTCGGGTTCTAGGGCGGGCACATCCTCAGGGGGCGACAACCGGCTGACGCCCACCTGGGGGATTTCAGCGTAGGTCGCGGTGTAGGCGATGTCCTCACTGCCTTCAGCCGCCACAGTTAGTTGTACTGTGCGGTCCGCCTCCAAGAGAAACACCCAGAAGGTAGGCTGGGGCTGGAGCGTTTCGCCCCAGTGGGTTTGTGTGGGTTCAAGAGCAATGATGCCACAGCCGCGACTGCCAGCATCGCGGACGGTGCTGCTGCGTCCCGGTGCGCCGCGATTGGGCGGGTTATAGGGTACGGAACTGGCGATCGCCGCTAGCGCCAAAAGTCCCCAGGCGAGGGCCGTTAGCGTTCCCAAACGCTGGCGAAAATACGAGGTGAGTCGGGATTTCATCAGGGCAATTTCCTCCGCCGATGAGGATGATGTAAGACACGGGCGCTGGCAAAGGTACCGCCGGTGGTCAGGGGCACTCCGATCGCGGCAGGCACAAGGGGCACCCACCAGCTTAGATTCAGCAGTCCCCAGGCAATTCCGTAAAGCAGGAGGACGGTGCCGCCTGCTGCGATCGCGGCCCAGCTCCAACGTCGGCAGTGCCAACCCACCAGTCCGCCCACGCTGCACCAGCCGATGATCCAGATCGCTTCTGCCCACTTGGGCCAGGCTCGGAGGGGCGATCTCCCCTCCAACGCCGCCTCCAGCAAATGGTTGACCATCTGTGCGTGCAGCAGCACCCCTGCCGTCTGTTCACGCGGCCAGCGATTAGCCCCCGCTGGCGTCAAAAAATAATCGGTCGGATTGGAGACTGGGGCCGACATGCCGATCAGCACGACATGATTCTCCAGACTTTCTAAGTCCGGATTTTGTGTCAGGAGATCAGTTACAGAAATTTGCTGAACAAAGGTGTCGGCAGCGGCATAGTCGAGCCAGATTTGAAAGCCCCAGTGGTCGAGGTCGTGGTACGGCCCCGACTGACTGTGCAGCGGCGCGAAAGTGGCTTGACCCATCTGCAGTCGCTCGTCGGGCAAATTTTGCGGTTCGATGCCCTCGGCGTACAGATATTTGATCGCCAGCAGCGCACTTAGCGAGAACGGCGTGGCGCAGGGATCGTCTGCTTCCGGGGTCATGAACAGCAGGTGACGCCGCATGATGCCGTCATGGTCTTCCACCACATTGCTGAAACCGAGGCGATCGCCAGGCAAATTCGGCGGCGGCGCGATCCCGCTCTGTTCTGCTTGGGCATCAACGCGCACGCTGCACAGTCCCACCAGATTGTCCTGGGTCTCGAAGAGGGACTGTAGGGGACTGTTGGCTTCCGGGCGATCGCGAAAAATATCCAGCCCGATGAGTCGCGGATTGTACGGTTCCAGCCGCTCGATCACGTCCGCGAGCACCGCATCCGGCAGCGGATAGCCGTAGCGATTTACATCGGCCTCCGTCGCTTCGACCACCAGCACCCGTTCTGGGGTGGCTTGGGGCAGCCGCTGCTGCAACAGGCGATCGTAGGCTTGCAGTTCCCATGGTTGCAATCCGCCTAGCGATCGCGTCACCAACATCAGCATCGCCGTCACTCCACTGGCAATCAGGGCTGATCGCCAGCGTTTGGGGACTGGCACCGGTTTAATCAGGGAGGTTGCGGTAGATGCGGGTTCTGATTCTGCTGACTGAAGCTGCTGCCAAGTCGGCGGCGCATCGGGCACCGTTTGCACAAGCACCGGCAGCCAACTGGCACAGGGAAACTCATTTTCCACTCCTTGCAGGCGCTCGCGGGCTTGCCGTAAAGCTAATGACAATTGCTGTCCGGCAGCGTAGGCCGGGAGTAAATAGGTCAAAAAAAGCTGGGCAATGCGATCGGGCACCGGCTGCCGCATCACAATCATCTGCGGCAGGTTCAGCGATTCCAGTGCCTGGGCTAGCCCCAGCCCATCACAGGAGTTAAAGATTGCCAGTTGCAGGCCGTTGGCGATCGCCCGCCGCAAACCATGGCTCAATTCCTCTAACGTCAGGCTTTCCTCGAGATTGAGAAAAATCCGCCCCGTCACGTCAGCGCTGTCGCTGTGCCCCGCAAAAAACAGAATGTCCCATGCTCGCTCCCAAAGCTGGTCGTTAATCGCCTGGCGCTCCGGCTCTACCAAAAAGGTTATATGGGCGTTGGGCAACTGCGAGAGTAGGGCACGATCGCGGCTGATATCAATCCCCGCACTATGGCCCAAGATCGCCAACACATTGACCTGGGTTGGTGTGGGCGAGACAATCTTGGGGCGCTTGAACTGAGCAGGGGCGATCGTAACCTCCGCTTGCGGATAGCGTTGCAAAAATTCCCACAGGTGCCAGGGCAGGTGATACAAGTCGCGATTGGCCGTTCGCACTAGCATCCGCACCCTATCCTGAGCGCTGAGGTCTTCTCGCAGAGCGCGATCGATGTCCCGAAAGCTTTCCGCTGTCAGCCAATGGTTAAACTGCTGCGCCAGCGTTTGCGCCGCCTGCCGACACGCATCGACCCGCTGAATTGACCCGATGTAGACAATCTCTTTGGGCCGAATGCGGCTGGGCGTATCGAGTTGGCGATATTGCTGTTGCCATTCATTCAGGCAGTTTTGCAGTACAGGATCGGCCGGTAGCGCTCCCATTATCACCGCATCAGCACGCTGACCTTCGGCACCAATTTCAGCCGTCACCCGAAATCCCTTGGTTTTCAGGTCTCCGTCGAAGGTGAGGGTAACAAGCTGCTGACGCATAGTTTCAGGAATGATTAGTGTGAGGAGATGCTGGAGTAAATGCTAGGGTTTACACCTCAAATCGTTCGGTGAAGGTATGGTCGTCTAGCGCAATTTGAATGCTGAACTGTTCGGCGATCGCGGCGACAAATTTGAGCTGAATAGCCTCGATATCTCGCGCCTCAGCCTGCATAACGGCAGCGTCCGATTCATCCAGAATTGATAGGCGCAGATTGGTAGGTAGGCGGGTTTGCCCAGTGGCCGGATTGATCTGCACCCACACTTCTAACTCGTCTCCGCTTTGGGGAATGAGCCCCACCAGCAGTCTCACCGTCATGGCGTCGGGGCCGGGGCCGAGAGTGATGGGCTTGGACTGGCCGATGGTGGGTACAGGCTGGGGTTCTGAATCGTCCGTTGCGGTGGGGGAACTCCGAAAGGCCAAGCTGGGGGCCGGAGCGGCGAGTTCCGTTACAGTATCCGCAAGGGTCTGCCAACCAGTCTCGACCGTTTGCTGTAGCCAGCGACTCAGGCGCACGGGCAGGGCGTCAGCAGTAGATTGGGCTGCCCGTTGAGCAACTTGCTCTAAAAAAATTCCCAATTCTTCCGGAGAACGCAGATCCGCCAGTGGAATAGAAAGAGTCTCGCGGGTGGAAACCGAGGCAACATCGATAAATCCCAATAGCTGAGCCTGTCGCAGCGACTCGTCCAAGCGGATGGCGAGGTAGGCGACGCGATCGCTCGTCACTTCAGCGGGAACAGTCAGCTCGCTAGCTTCAGGCAGTACGGGCCGACATTCCAACTGTCCGACGCCAATCACCTTCACGTCGGCCACGTCCAGCAGCGTTTGCTGGGCCGGATCATGGCTGTAGCTCTGGTCAAGATCGACGTCGTAGCCGCGCATTTCTAAGAAAGTGGCTCCGGCATAGACAGCCAGGGTATTTAGATAAACACGCTTTTGTAGCGCGGGCGTCGAGTGGCGACGCTGAAAGGTTTGCGCGCGGCGATGGGCTGTCAGCGCCAGCGGCAGGGTAAATGCCGATAAGTTGCTCAGGTCGCTCATGGTCATAGTCTCGCGGGTGGAACGGGGCAGTGCCTTACAGCAAGCGCTGAAACTGGGGGGCAAACTTATCGCAGCAGCGTTGAAAGAAGCTGCTGAGGGTGGGGACTTTGATGGCAAGTTCATGGGCGATGTCCTCCCAACTGCGTTCAGCAAAGCGGGCCAGCGCGATCGCCTGAAAGCTAGCCTCCGGATGATGGCGGATATGCGTGGTCTGAAATAAGCCGTCGGGGTCAGCGGCGATGTAGTCTCTTACCTCATGGGCAAGCGAGGCGGTCTCTGGCCCGGGGGCCGCGATCTCCTCTAGATCATTCAAATTGGGCAGCTCTTGGGCATCCTGCTCGTCAAACTCGCGGCGACACTCGATAATTTGGCGATCAAGCCGAAAGTTAACCCAGTTCATAAACTTTTGCGCCGTGCCCCGCTCCGGGTCGTAATTGTCGATCTTACGACACACATAAGTGAGGGTTTGGTTTAGCGCCTCATCATAGAGCAGGTCATAAAAACCGGGGGTAAATTTGGTGCGATGAGGTCGCGCCAACCGCCCGGATCGCCGAATCGCTTCAATCAACTGAGTCAGGGCGTGCTGCCGTTGGGGACTACGGGTCGGGTGCCGCTGCGCTTCTAACGCCAACTGCTTAAGCTGATCGTCTGTCAGAGCTTCACGAAGCCCGGTGGCCTGCACGGCGGCACTCCACGCGGAGACGGCATCGCCGCGATCGCGCTTATAGCCATCAACTGCCACTGTTGCGGCTGCCAGCAGATGGGTCCGCAGATGATCACGCAACTCCTGATACACCGGATTTTGAGGCTCATCTTTGAATGGGCGGCCCAAAAGCTGCGATCGCATCAACACCCGTACGATGGCCGTTAGGGCCTCAGCTTGGCGTTCAACCGTTGCTTGCTGAGCCTGATGCAGTATTTGCTCCAGTTCTGATTCCATAGGCTCTACTCAAGAAGGCCACTGTCAAACTCGACGGCCATGACGTTTTTAAGGGGCGGCGGCGGTGCGCTCCAATCATATCGAACTCATGCCAACTCCCCCTGAAGGCGTTTTTTGACATTTGCGGGGCACGATCGCTCCTGTCAGGACAAGTGGCGATCGCGGTAGCAGCGAAAGGTAGCTCCAACTGTAGGGCGGGCATTGTCCAACTTACGTCTGACAGACAAATACTCATAGTGGGGATAAGACATTGCCTAATCCCCATGGTGATCGCTACGGCAGCGCACAGATGTTGTAGATTTTCACGTTACGGGCAGCATCGTCAGTATTGCGAAACCGCAGCCTCCAAGTGCGGTAGTCTTCGGGGTAAGAGTGAATCATCTTAAAACCCTCGGCAGAGTTACCCGAAATCGCCTCAGTTTCAAAGCCACCCCCGACGGTATAGCGATCGCTAGGACAGCGCCAAACCAGTGTTCCCGACTGATTAGCACCAATACTGACCCATTCAGAGCTGGTGTACAGATAGGGAGAGGGAGGCCGCTGAGCAAGCGCGCTCGGCACAAACACCGCGATGAGAGTGATAAGAGCGATCGTGATCGTCAAGACAGTCTTGTTGAAGCGCTGAAAAAGTACACTAAATGCAGACATGCGAACCATCTCCAGAGTGAATTGTGTCGTTACACCCATCACTCAGTTCGATTTGGAGACCATTATGCAAATCAAGGAAATTGCTTATATGCTCAGTACGGGGGCAGGAGTCGTAGAGCCTGGTTGAAATTAGCTTGCCGCAGGGAAAAATCAGAGAAGGCGCGGCGCAGGAAATTACAGCCGTAGCGAAATAGATTTTGACTCTGCGCCCATGAGACTTAAAGGGAGCCGGACACTGTTGGTGTGGCCAGAGACCGCCGAGCATAGCCCAACAAAAGGCAAGTGCCACGAGCTTATTCAAGCGCTCTGCCTGAGCAAAATGCGTTGACTCCAGATTAAAACCCTGGCTTGGTGATACCGCCGGCCTAGGTCACCCGAACAACAAGCACTATCAACTGAATTTAACCGTTTTTGAAATTAAGCCCTAAATTCCTGTCAGTTGCCCTTGAAGGCAACTCTTAGCGATCTAAAGATAGTCGGGTGAATTGTTACCAGTCAGTCAAGCGCTGACGCATAGTCTCTTGGTATGCAGTTGCGGATTGTCGATGTTGATGAGGATGAAAGTAGCCGCGTATCGGTTCGAAGGCGGCGAGAAATCGTTGCGCTCCGCTAGGGGCTTTAAAGCGACCCATCCGCCTTTCTCTAGTCCGGGTCGGTCGATACGAATTCTCGGCGCGGTTGTTCAAGCCCTTATGTTGCCTATGTTTGACGCCTGGAAGCAACTTTCTTTTGGCCGCACCTAGCTTATCAGTTTGTCGGTCACCATAACGCACTGGGCAAAGCCAATTAATTTTAGCAATTTGCGAGAAAACTTTTTGCCCACTCGCTTGTTGCAATGGCGCTGCATCAAGATATCGAGGACTTGCTCTTTGGCATCCACGGCTAGCCATAGATAGTAATGTTGACGTTTAATGGTGCTCACAACCTCATCAAGATACCGCTTATCGGTAGGCTTGGGATGACGGCGATGAATCTGATGGGCCTAGGTTTGAGCAAATTTCGACACCATTTGTGGATCGCTTCGTAGGTGACCTCAATGCCCCGATAGGGCATCATTTTCTCGATGCCGCGAAAGCTGAGTGAGAAGGTGTAGTAGAGCCAGACAAAGTGGCGAATGACTTTGATGGAAAATCGGTGGTATTTGTAGCTGACGCTCATAGTCTGGCCCTGGCGGATGCTGACGAAGGGTACCACGAAAGTTAAGTCGACAATGCCCGTAGTAGATTACCCAATCAAATATCGAGTACTCACGCAACTCAAATATCGAGTACTCACGCAACTCAAATAAGTAAATTAAGATGCCCACCTACAATAGAGCCAACCCAACAATTCGAGAAAGAGTCGCCTGAAACGATGAAATTTCCTTTACTAGGTTGGATATTTTATTAGAGTAAATTTGGGCTAATCAAAATTTGATGCCATCTAAAGCACCGTTACGCATGAATTGACCACCCGATTCGTAATTGAATTATTGATTGTTTCATAACGGCCAAACTCCCAAAAGCAGTGGTTGATTCGAGATTGGCCAAGAGCTGAAAGCCTTACCCTATAGTGTTTTCAAGCAAAGAGTTTGGTCATGAAGGAACCTGTTGTCTCTCTATAACCTAATCATTCATAATTTTACACCCAAACAAATCCGTGTCATTGAGATAAGGATTGAGATAAAGCGACTATTGGTTCTTGATAGAAGGTCTCCGTGACAACCGACTCACCATTCTTCTTTGCCCACAAGCCAGTCCGCACAGTCAGTTCAACCCGAGACAGTGAATCAGCATGGAGCGTTAAACTTACCTGACCATAATATTTCGGGTCAAAATGCTCACGAATTGGCCAGGTAATCGCCCTTGCTGCAACGGGCTCCATTCTCTCACTTCCGCAAATCCCAACGCATGGAAGGTATGGATCGTGCTGAGGACAGTCTTACGAGTACCGCTAACTATAATTCGCAGAGGGATGGAGTCAGAAGCCATTCCTTCTGACTGTTGAGATAGTCGAGCACTTTCACAAGCTGGGGGAGAAGAATCAGAACGCATAGGCTTTAGGAAGTGCCAATTAGTCACAACTTTATTCTAATCAAAGTGTGACCATTTGGCACTTTTGTCGGTGGTTCCCCTCTGACACAATCTGGGGCATGGGAAAAGCAGGGAAAGCGCTCAAGCAGGTGATGAAGGCTTACTCGATAAGCCAGAATCAATTAGCCGAAGTAATGGAAATTGATCGCTCAAATATCAGCCGTTGGTCCAGTGAAGCCAGAGATCCTGGCGCTGAAACTCTGCTTGAGATTCGCCGAGGACTCCGCAAAATCAACCCCCAAGCGGCAGAAGACTTTATCAAATTCTTTCTAGCTGAGCCCGATGAGGCCACCGAATAACTTTCTAAGGGGCTATGTTTCCCTATACATCGCCATCTTCATCCACGACTTGCTACAGCAGCTAAACCTTGCGCTAACACCTGGTGACGAATGCGATCGCTCGCACTGGCGGCGATCGCATTCCAATCCTCCTGAGTTAACACCTGACTCAGCACGGAACGAATCTCCGCATGAACCGCCTCCGTCATTTCCCACTCCCCTTGAGGCCTTGAAAGCTTGGCCTCGAGTAAAGCGATTAATTTTTCCTGAATAGCAGGTTGTGGGTCGCGCAGACGCTCGAAGATCAGCTCCTGCCCTTTGGCTTCGGCGGCTTCTCTGCTAACGCCCAAGTCCCATTCTGCAACCAGGCGCTTCCAGCCTTGCGTGACCATTGAACGAAGCATCGTGAAGTGACTGTAGCCTTTGGGATTGGCCATAACGCTGCCTAAATGAGCGCCCCAATCATTGCCCGCTGCGATATCACAGCCCGCCTCTTCTTCTTGCCGGACGGCTTCCCTCAGCCACTCTTCGTCATAGGTGAATGTTTCCCAATCAAACTGCATCGTGACTTTCTCCTATCCTGGCAATGGGTTACCGTTCCGGCATCCTGAGCTGACCGTATTCAAAATAAACTAAATCATCCTTATCTGGGTCGGAACCAAACTCCATCATATTTTTCATATCGTAGAACCTCCGAGCACCTGGCAGTGAATGCAAGCCTATCCTCTCGCCATACCCAAGTTGCAGACTGCGTTGCCGAGCAAAATTGAGCAGCAGAGTACCCACACCCCTGAATGTCGGTGGCTGCTGAATCAGGACTCGGTTCCAAGGGGCGGAAGAGAGGGCTTCCACATAAACGAGCCGCTGACTACGATCAATCCAGGACCGATGCCACTGGGTTTCCAGGGTAATCAAGCCCTGAGCGACTCTCTCATACTCAATGGCATAGCTTTCAAAATTATCCGATGAGATGGAAATTCGCTTTTTTACTACCCAGTCCCAAAATTTATCCTCGGCTGCAACTTGCCGGAGCATGGGCTTCCAAAGCGTATCAAAATCGCTGAGATGAGTCTCGGCCAGATTAGTCAGCACCGCGTCAACTAAGCGGTTATCCTCGCCTCGAATCAGTTGAATCGGGAGTCGCAAGGCTAATACCGGAGGGTAAAAAGGTCATTCTTAATCATACGGGTGTACTAGCACTTGAGAGATAGGAGCTATACATCTGCAGGCCGCAAGCTAGCCATTTTGAGCTTATCGAGATACCGCTCCTCAATCACTTGGGAAGAATTGCCCACCCATCGGGCAATCGTCGTCGAGGAGTATCCGGCTAAAGCCTGTAGGGTGATGAAAGTGTCTCGGCAGTTGTAGAGCGTCATATCGATACCCTCCTTGTTCTGCAGGCCCAAACTGCTCAAAACCCCATGCCAGCCACGCTGATTGAAATTCTTCTCACTGATGGCACCCCCCTTGGGGGCAGGAAAAACCAAGGCTTCTGGGTCTGGGGCCTCCGGGCGTATTTCCTGCAACAGCGCCTGCAACCGAGGGGGACAGGTAAACCAGCGCTTGACACTGGTTTTGGTCTCTTGCCGACGCTCTTTCTTGCCCGAAACCTCTACAATGCTCTCGTGAAAGTGGACTTTATCACAATCGAGGGTGACACTCCCCCAGCGCAGACCCACCGCCTCACAAGGACGACAACCGGTCCAGAAGAGGAATTTTACGAACGGTGCATAGTGTTGATAGGTGAAGCCTCTCCCTTGGTGAGTTTCGAAGGCTTGAATAATCTGGTCTCGCTCTTCGGCGGAATAGGCTACGGGGGGAGGTGCCTTGGTCGGTTCCAACTCCAAATACATCCCCTCAAAGGGATTGGAGGCCACCATACGGTGCTTCAAGCCCCACTTGCAAGCGGCGGAAAGCTGCATCAACGTTCTCCGTGCCTGGGACTGGGTCGTCACCTTGAGCAGTTCCTGACGAAACTTGAGGGGATCTAGAAGCCCATCGGTTTTGCACCTCTGTAGATGAGCCTTAACCGGTTCATAGGTGCCGTTAATCGTTTTAGGAGAAGCATTCGGTCTCAGATACTCCACATACTTCTCCCACAATGTGATCAGCTTGGAGCGCCGATCTGGGGGAGCGGCATCTGGGGTGGGATTGCTGAGGGAGCGGTATTTCTGGTAAGTGGCATCAAATTCGCCATACTCAATGTCCCGCTGCACTTCGAAGGCGATCTCCTGGGCCTTCCTCATATTGAGGGGGCTATGGGCCAGACCGAGGGAGACGAAGTGCCGCTTGCCCAGATGAGTGAAGACAAGCTGAAGTCGATTATTCGAGTTACGAACTGTTACCGTTCCGACCTTGGCCTTGCGTCGGGTCCTGGGGCTGGCGGATTTCATGGCGCAACCTCTGCTCTTAGGCGTAGGTTTACCCTCAATAGCTTACCCCAAGTTTATCTCAAACCTTATCTCAAAACGCCTTCTAAACCCGCCCAATTGTGTCCAAAAACACCAAACGTGATGAGGCCACCTATAGAGAAGGTGGCCGCTAAAACCCTTGCCATGCAAGGCGAAAGCCTTGATTTATCTGGAAGCCGATGGCGGGATTTGAA
>JBCCNE010000053.1:0-15469 GCA_039026015.1 Cyanobacteria bacterium P01_C01_bin.70
CGTAGTGGGCAAGTTCGGCTATTCTCCCCCAGAGCAGATCCAGTTAGGTCAGTGCTTTCCGTGCAGCGATTTGTATGCCTTGGGGGTGACGGCAACCGTGCTGCTGACTGGCTGCTCTCCTCGCGAACTGATGGATCGCCATACGCTTGAGTGGCACTGGCAGCAGCATGTTGCCCTGAGCTATTCCTTTACGCGGCTGCTGCGTCAGCTCACCCACCGCCAGCCTCGGGAACGATTTCAGTCGGCCCAAACGGTCTTGGAAGCCTTGACGCCGCTGCTAGATGCGGATGAAGTCAGCTCACCGCTGCCGCAGTCGATGCTAACGATGACCCGGATTGATCTCTCACCCGACCCCAAGGCGGCCCCCGAGTTTAACGCTCCCATGCAAATGGGAACGGCGTCAGTACTGCAAAACGAGGCCTTTGTGGCCCGCTGTCGCGAAGAGTTGACGCGCTGCATTGGCCCGATGGCGACGCTCATTATCGAAGATGCGATCGATCAATATCCCAACGCCAATCCTCACGAGCTGGTGGAAATTCTGGTCGCTCAACTGTCAGATAGTAAGCAGGCAGAACAGTTTATCAGCAATATCCACTTGCCCAGTACTTCGGCAACCGCCTATAGCCAAACGACTCAGCAGCAAAGTGCGCAGCATCAGGAAAGCCTGCAATCGCCTGGCCTCTCCGCTTCCCAATCGGTGAGTCAAGCCGGCAGTCCGCTTTCTGGGGCAGCCGCTGCGGTCAGCGGAGCAGAGCCGGCCAGCGCGGCCTCATCAAGCCTCAGCTCCGATTTTATTGACCGCTGTCGGCAGGTTTTGGTGCGTTGTGTAGGGCCGATGGCAGGCATGCTGCTAGAAGATGCCTTGGCTGACTATCCCCATCTAGAAAGGCGCGACTTTGTCGCTCAGCTAGCCACAGAAATCCCAGATCCGCGCAAGGCCCAGGAATTTCAGCAACAGTTGTGGGAATAACAGATATTAGAATAACGCCCCTTACAGACCGAAATTAGCCCTCTTACATAAATCCTGCTCGCCCCCTGTATCCCCCAATGCGGGGGGACTTTCAAGCCTTAATAGAGCAAGACAGCCTCTGTTAAGGACAGTTTCCCCAAAAATTGGCGGACGGAAAGAGGCCGAAGCCTATTCTTGAAAAGGGGCTATTGCTCCAGTCTGATGGCCGAGTGTGGAATTCCCTCTGAGCAGTCAAAACCCCAACAGAATGCGGCATGCGAATAAAAAGCTAGGTTGGCAGCGAGACCACGCCAACTTTTAGAATAGCCGGAACAGCTCACAGAGCTAGGCAGCAGCGCCGCGATCGCGATCACTAAAATTAGGACAGATCACTTGCAGAACTGCGGCAATGCCCTCAATCTTCAGGTTTTTTCAACATCAGCCATTGCCGGGGCGGTTTCAAATCTCCTTAAGATCGCTCTTGATTGTGCCGTTCGTTGCCCAAGTGTCGATTGCCGTCACGACCACGGGTTGGCTGGCTCATCGTAATGGTCAGCGGGCAGTCAGCGATCTGGCCAATCAGCTCCTAGAAAAAACTAGCGAACGCATTGAGCAAAGGCTACGTACATTCACTCAAGTTCCGAGTCAAATCAATCGAACGAATGCCAATGCTCTCAGCCTGGGATATCTCGACCTGAGTAATCTGCGCACTTGGAGTCGGCATCTCTACTTACAAAGCCGGAATCAGGAAGACATTACCTATATCTATTTCGGCGATTCTCAAGGAAGCTATGTGGAGTTGGAGCGTCTTTATGGTGATCGCTATCAATTCGCCATTAGAGACGATAGTACCGACCAAAAAGTCCAGGTTTATCGCCTCAATGAGCAGGGTCGAACTCAAGATTTGTTCCGAATTCGTGCCTATGAACCCCGTCAGCGTCTCTGGTACCAAAGTGCGGTGGCAGCCGGCAAACCTGGTTGGACAGACCTTTATGAATTCACCGGCGTCTATCCTACCTATGGGCTGAGCTTTGTCCAGCCTTACTACGACTCGTCAGGGGTGCTACAGGGGGTTTTGGGCGCAGACTTTACCCTGCGAGACATTTCGCGTTATCTCAGCAGCCTCAACATTGGCAAAACGGGCGAGGCTTTTATCGTTGAGCGGGACGGCACCTTGATTGCTAGCTCTATTGATGAATCTCCAGCCGGACCCGACAATAAGCCGCAGTTGGTTTCACAGGTCAACAACTTACTGATTCGAGAAACGGCCAAGGCCATTGAAGAAAAGTTCGGCAACTTTGCAGAAATTCAGCAGCCTCAGCAGCCTCGCCTGGCATCCTCAAACGGCGACAGTCTGGTTCACGTTCATCCCTTCAAAGATGCCTACGGTTTGGATTGGCTAGTGGTCATCGTGATTCCAGAATCCGATTTTACCGCTCAAATTCAGACCAATAACCGCAACACATTTTTGCTGAGTGGATTGTCTTTGACGGCAGCGATTGCGCTGGGCATTCTTGCCGCCCAGCGGGTGAGTCGTCCACTGCAGAAATTAGGCGCAGCCAGCCAGGAAATTGCCCAAGGTAAACCTTATGCCGCCATTGCCCGCTCGCCGATTCGAGAACTTGACCTGTTGGTGAAAAGCTTTAACCAGATGGGAGCGGATCTGGACCGGTCGCGATCGCAGCTCGAAGCTTACTCACACCAGCTTGAAAAGACCGTTGAGCAACGCACCCGGGCCTTACGACAATCGGAAGAAAAGTTCTCCCGCGCCTTTCATTCCAGCCCTCACCCCATTGCCCTTAGTACGCTGGCAGAGGGGCGATATCTCGACCTGAATGAGCGCTGTGCTGAGCTGTTTGGCCGTCCTAAACAAGAAATCATCGGGCGCACCAGTACTGAGTTAGGCCTGTGGGTGGAGCCGCGATCGCGCACAGACTATCTCCAGCAGTTGCAAGCAGGTTACATCCACAATCAAGAATGGCAGATGCGTACGGCCTCGGGCAAACTCAAAACCGTCCTCATCTCGGCTGAGGTTTTAGATATGGACGGGCAGCCCTGCATCCTGGCCATCAACAACGACATTAGCGATCGCAAAGCCGCAGAAGCCCAACTTCAAGCAAGCGAGGCGCGCTATCGCACACTGTTTGAGTTCTCGCCCATTTCCCTTTGGGAAGAAGATATGTCTGAGGCCAAAGCCTATCTAGACGAACTCTGCGCGGCTCAACACATCAGCAATCTGGCCGCTTATCTCACCGATCATCCAGCGGTGGTCTGGACGTTTCTCTCCAAAGTTCGCATTCTCAATGTCAATCAGGCCAGCCTTAGCCTTTACGAAGCCCAGGAAAAATCTGAGCTTTTGGCCAACTTAAATCAAATTGCCGGACCCGACTCCCTAGACGGGTTTACGCAGCAAATAGTGGCACTATATGCTGGCCAGCCCGTGGTCACCCAAGAAGTTGTCAAATACACCCTGACCGGCAAGCGAATATACGTTTCTACCTGCGTTGCGATCGCGGCTGACTACCGCGACAGTTGGTCAAGAGTCTTGATTGCCGTCACAGACATGACTATCCGCAAGCAGGCCGAAGCCGAACTGCAGGCCAGCGAGTACAAGTATCGAGCCCTGGTGGAGACCGCCAACTGCATTATTCTGCGGTGGAATACCCAAGGGCAAATCAGTTTTTTGAATCAGTATGGTCTGAACTTTTTCGGGTTTCAGGCCTCCGAAGTAATTGGCCAAAGCGTGATCGGCACAATCGTACCGCCCCAGGAATCCTCAGGTCGCGATCTGGTTCAGCTAATGCGGCAAATACAAGCGGCGCCGAATCTGTATTGGATGAATGAAAACGAAAATATCTGCCATGACGGTCGCCGAGTTTGGATTAACTGGGCCAATCGAGCCGTTCGAGATGCTTCCGGGCAGGTAGTCGAAATGCTCTCAATCGGCACTGATATTAGCGATCGCAAGCAGGCTGAAGAAGCTCTCAAGGCTAGTCAACAAAAGTTTCAGCGGCTGGTGGATGACATTGGCGACAACTTTATTATCTTTAGCTACGAAGGCACTTCTGGCATCATTACTTATGTCAGTGGCGGCTTTGAGTCTGTTTTTGGCATCAGCAAAGACAAGTTTATTGGCCAATCCTGTGCCCACGTCATTGCCTGGCTACCCGAAGACACGAAGAAGGCCAGCAGAGCCTTTCGGGAAGCGGTTACCCAAAGGAGCGATTTTCAGCGGTTTGAGATGCGATTTGTGCATCCTAGTGGTGAACTGCGCACCGTTTTGGTTTCTCAGCATCCCGCCTGGAGCGAAACGGGTGAATTGGCGGCGATCGAGGGCATCATCGAAAATATCACCGATCGCAAACGGGCCGAAGAAGCTTTGATGCAGCAGTTCCATCGAGAACAGTTGCTCACCGAAATCACTAACCAGGTGCGCCAAAGTTTGGACGCCCAGCAAATTTATCAGACGACAGTCGATCAGGTGGGAAAGGTTTTTGACGCTTGCCGCTGTACGTTAAATATCTACATTCAGTCGCCGGAACCGAGCTTGTTTACCGTGGCAGAATATTTGGCTGACGGTTACGGAGCAATGGTGGGCAATAGAGTGCCGATGAATCCCTATGCACAGGCCGTGCTGGCGCAGGACCAGGTGATCGCGATCCCCGATGTCGGCCAAGAGCCTTTGCTAAGCTCGGTGCTTGATATTTGTGAGCAATTTCAGATTGAGTCTCTGCTGGCGACTCGCACCTCTTATCATGAACAGGCGAATGGCATTTTGGCCCTGCACCAGTGCGATTGCCGCCGCCAGTGGACGACTGATGAAATTGAGCTATTGCAGTCGGTGGCGTCTCAGGTAGGGATTGCGATCGCCCAAGCTGACCTGCTGCAGCAAGAGCAGCGCCAGCGTCAGCAACTCGCTAAAACCAATATCGAACTCGATCAGGCTAAACAAATTGCCGAGGCCGCCAATCGCGCCAAGAGCGAATTTTTGGCCAATATGAGCCACGAATTGAGGACTCCGCTCAATGCCATTTTGGGCTTTAGCCAACTGATGGCGCGTGATGCCGGCCTCGACGGCACCCAAAAAGAAAACCTCACCATCATCAACCGCAGCGGCGAACACCTGCTTGATCTGATCAACAGCGTGCTTGATATGTCAAAAATCGAATCCGGCCGCAGCACCGTATCGATGGCGACACTCAACCTACCCGAGTTCATCAGTGATTTGGTCGACATGTTTAAGCTGCCAGCCCAAGAAAAAAACCTGGCGCTGGTGACCGATATTGCCCCTGATTTGCCGGGTCACATCGAGACCGATGTCGCAAAACTGCGCCAAATCCTGATTAATCTGCTTAGCAACGCCATCAAATTTACCGAAGAAGGCTCCGTTACCCTGTATTGTTATTTGTTACAGCAGACGACTTGCGGGCAACCGGCCAGCGCCTTTGCAAACAGCGCAGCTTTGGCAACTGCCCCCAACGCTGACGATGTGCTTACTCTCCAGTTTGCGGTCAGCGACACTGGATACGGCATCGCTGAGGAAGAACTTACTAAAATCTTTCAGCCTTTCAGGCAAAGCGAATCAGGCCTAAACACGCGCGAAGGTACGGGGCTGGGGCTATCCATCACGCAAAAATTTGTGGAGCTGCTGGGCGGACACATCACCGTCAGCAGTCGCAGTCTTACCTATACTCCTGGCCAAGACGCTGGCCCGGCTCCCTTGCCAGATCGAGAAATGTGGCTTGGCACGCGGTTTTGCTTCACGCTTCCGACCGCAATCGTGGAGACGGAACCCGCATCATTCTCGCGATCGCACCGGCAAATTATCGGTCTTGCCCCTGACGAAGCCCCGAGGCGCATCTTAATTGTCGAGGACCGCTGGGAAAGTCGCCAACTGCTGCGGCAAATACTCAGCCCCATCGGCTTCGATGTCCGTACGGCGGTCAACGGCCAGGAAGCGATCGCAATCTGGCAGCAGTGGCACCCAGAACTGATCTGGATGGACATGCGCATGCCAGTGATGGATGGCTTTCAGGCCACCCAATATATCCGCTCTCAGCCGCAGGGACACGATACCGTCATTATTGCCCTGACCGCTAGTGGCTTAGAGGATGAGCGGTCATTTATCCTATCGATAGGCTGTGATGACTACGTTCGAAAACCCTTTCAAGCCCCCTTTATCCTCAACAAGATTGCGGAACATCTGGACGTCCGCTATGACTATGCCCCAGACGATAAAACCAGCCTGGTAAATGAACCTCAGTCAATTGATGAAAGCGCACAACGGCTCGAAGAGGCCCTCGCCGACATACCTCATGACTGGATTGCTCGCCTTGGGCGGGCCGCCACTTTAGCCGACAGTGATCTCCTCTGCGAATTAATTGCCGAGCAGCAACATAATCATCCGCAACTGGCCCAAGCCGTGGAACATATTGCCGACAACTTTCGCTATGACATCCTCATCCAAATGACTCAAAGCCAACTAAAGGGAGATTCCTGATATGAACTCGCACAGGGGCGACATTCTTATCGTCGATGACAAACCCGACAATCTGCGGGTGCTCTCAGCCTTATTGACCGAAAGAGCATACAAAGTGCGGAGCGTCATTTCTGGTCGCTTAGCCCTAACTGTTGCCCAAGAAGCCCAGCCTGATCTCATCCTGCTGGACATTATGATGCCGGATATCAACGGCTACGAGGTCTGTCGCTGCCTCAAGCTGCAGGAAGCAACGGCTGAAATTCCGATTATTTTTCTGAGTGCACTCGACACCTCCATTGACAAAGTTAAAGCGTTTGAGGTGGGGGGGATAGACTTCATTACCAAACCGTTTCATGCTGAAGAGGTGCTTATTCGCATCGATACTCAACTTAAGCTCAGGCAGGCCAGACAAGCTCTTCAGGCCATCAACGCTGAGCTGGAAAAGCGCGTTAAAAAGCGCACAGCCCAGCTTGAGAATGAGATTTCAGAGCGTCGTAAAGCCCAAGAGGAACGGCTTCATGCGGCTCTGCATGATGATTTGACGGGCCTCGCCAACCGCGCCTTGTTGATGAAGCGCCTCAAGATGGTGCTCAGCGATGCTAAGGATCATCCAGGTCTGCAGTTTGCGGTGTTTTTTCTAGACTGCGATCGCTTCAAACTCGTCAACGACTCACTTGGTCACTCCGTCGGCGACCAGCTATTAATCGCCATCTCTCGACGCCTGGAAGCCTGCCTACCAGTGGGCAGCATGATTACCCGACTCGGAGGCGATGAATTCATCATCCTGCTGGAAAATATTACTGGCCCTGAAAGTGCGATCAAAACGGCAGAGGCTATTCAACAAGAAATTAAAATTCCCTTTCAGCTCGAAAAACAAGAATTTTTCACCAGCGTAAGCATTGGTATCGTCATGGGTCATCCTAACTATGAAGAGCCCGAACATATTTTGCGAGATGCTGATGCCGCCATGTATGAGGCTAAAGAAGCGGGAAAAGGCTGCTACCATCTCTTCAGTTCAAGTCTGCATCAGCTAGCGCTGAACCGATTTAGTCTCGAAGCAGAAATGCGTCGAGCGCTCGCAAATGATGAGTTCACTGTCCTATTTCAACCCATCATTAATCTTAAACAAGAACGTATTCAGGGATTTGAGGCCTTGATTCGGTGGCAACATCCCCACCGGGGATTAATCAATCCCAGTACTTTTATGTCTTTAGCTGAGGAGTCAGAAATCGTTGAGCTAATGGATTTTTGGGTGCTGCGACGGGTTTGCCAAAATATTTCTTACTGGACGACCCGCAAGTTGATAAAGCCTTCCCTACAGATCAGCATTAATTTTTCTGCTCGGCACTTTTCCAAGGCTGATTTTGTTGATCGAGTCAGCGAGTCTCTCATCCGATACGACGTCGATGGCCAATGTTTAAACTTTGAGATTACCGAGCATGGCTTAATGCGGCAGGCTGAGGCTGCCACTCGAACTTTAGAAAGGCTGCGAGATCGCGGCATTCACATCTCAATCGATGATTTTGGCACTGGTTATTCGTCCTTGAGTTATTTACACAAATTTCCAATTAATACTCTCAAAATTGACCGCTGCTTTATTCATAATCTCCAAGCTCAGCCTCAAAATGCTGCCATTGTCCGGGCTATTTTGGCGCTGGCTAACAGCTTGAAAGTCAAGACGATCGCCGAGGGCGTCGAAACGGCTACAGAACGCGACTATCTTTTAGCTCTGGGCAGTCACTTTGCCCAAGGCTATCTGTTTGCTAGACCAATGGAAGCGATCGCAGTTGAAGATTTACTGTCCCGTGAGCTGAGCCGACAGTGACGCTTAAAAGCAGTCCATGCATGATTATAAAATCCTTGTGCAGTCAGCCTTTCAATTCTGAATTCCAAATTCCGTAGGGCTCCGCACTTCCTGAAGAGCACTCGGCATTTTGCGATGGATTCTAACCAAACTGCAATTTGCCATATCGTTCAACTAGGCGGCAGGAACTCTCGGAAATATTGACGGTATAGTTCACAGGTTGGAGACGCCTGATTTTTGTCTAAGCGAATAAGTCCCAAGCTTTCTAGGCGATAGGCGGTAATTGGCTCTAGCGTGACCGGCTCAGGCACATCAATCACTCTCCTAAAGGCGGTTTGCAGCTCTGGATAAGGATAGATGGTAGCCAGCAGTTCTCGCAGGTGATCGCTGTATATTCCTGACTGAGTCGGCGCTTCGTCAATAAGCTGTTCCAACGACAGCTCATAACGGGCCATTGCATACAGTGCTAAACGCACCAAACCGGGACGACAACTGACCACATGCAGCAGTGAGAGCAGTTTTTCTATGCCCACATCACCTTCGACCCAAGTCAAACCGTGACGGCGCGCTAGCTCTTGCACCTGCCCCATCGAAAAGCTCGGCAATTTCAGCGACAGTCCCACATTGAAGGGAGATTGATTAAGCTGCAGGGGCACATACACATCGGTGGCGTGAGCCAGCACCCACCGTAGTCTTTGCCAAGAAGCATATTCCCGCGCGTCTTCATACCAAGTGCGCAGCAGCGGCAAAAACTCCGCCGAGATCTCAGGATACTGAAACAGTTCGTTCATTTCATCCAGAGCAATCACAATATCGCCGTCTACCTGCTTTAGTAAATAATCTTCTAAATAGGCGGTACAGCTAACTTTGCTGCCAATCTCAGGATGCCAGTGCTCATCCAGGTCTGGTTCGAGCCCCAATTGATGGCTTAAATTGGCGCAAAACCAGCGCAAAAAGCTATCAATGTCTCGGTAAATTGAGCGATCGGCCCGATTAAAGCGCAGCGTCACCGTTCGTAATTGATGGCGTTGCGCATGCGCCACCACTCGCCGCAGCAAAGACGTTTTGCCCATCTGCCGAGGCGCTTTGATACGAATTAAACTGCCGGGTTTAAGCACGTCGGCATAGGCCAAATCTTCGACCGGTGGACGCTCGATGTAAAGAGGAGAGTTGAGCGGCACCGGGCCATTGGGAAACTCAAGCGGCACCGGAATAGTGATTTTGGCAGTTATCAATTGAGTTTGGACCAGCGCTCGACTGCGAGCATATCGCCCCAGCACCCCTTTGATGTTGCTTTTGGAAATTTTTTGGCCAAGCGCTTCCGACAGCATTTGCCATAGTCGAAATCCGACATCGCGAATATAGTTGTGCTCGTAGTTGCAGGCTTCAGCAATTTCGGCGTAGGTTTTACCTTCCCACACCTGGCTAAAAACGGTCTCTTGTAAGTTACTTAAGGGATGTTGCGGGAGCAGTTCATCGAGTAGGACTAGTGCTTCTTCAGCTTTCATCGTTAACCAAGAAGTAGGCAGGACAAGCTTTGCCAAAGCCTCGAGGCTTCAGTATTGCAGAGATTCACAGAGCCCTGATAAAGTGCTGATTTTTTACAACACCTGGGGGATGAAATCTGATTTCAGTAGAATCTATTTTTCTGAATAGGAGATGAATTCAGGCAGACAAATTGCGATCGCTTTAGCTGATTTTTCCTGGGTAAAACCAACCAAGATTCTCCCTTTTTTCTCATCTCGTCCTCACCGTTCCACTCCTTATTGGACTATGGAGTGATGCCAAACTGCTATCGTCTTTTAATCCAACGAGATGAAATATAGCTTTAGTCATCAGGCTTATGCAACCGGTAATATTCGGATGCCTGGCCCACAGCCAGATAGCTCACCGTCTGTCCTACGAAACTGGCAACAGCTACCCTCACAAGCAGCAAAAAGCACACTTAGATTTTCCAAGTGTGCTGCCAGATTGAGCTCTTGCACTTTCATTGACCCGTCAGTCAGAGCTTTGTTCCCTCAATTATTGAGAACTTGCCAACCGCCGACAGCTTTTTTCTCTCGTGGGTTAGCATAGGCGCAATCGCTCACCCGCGATCCCCCGCCGACATTTACCGCCAGTGGACGCTTTGCCAACGACTCAAGAATTCTCTAATCAGTCGTCTCGCACTACCGACGGCTCAGGACGAAAATCGATGTTGCTGACAGCATTTTTTTTGCTGGCGGCGGCTTGGCTGCTCTCGACCAAAAGCCCGCTGATTTTTAGGCGATCGCTGCAGTGGCTGCCGCCTAACCAGGAAATCGAGTCGGTGCCTTTGGCCATGACCGGCGGCAATCCCCATGTACGAGCTCTGATGCGAACGATTTCGGTAGCCGAGTCTCACACGGCTGAACCCTATCGTACTCTCTATGGTGGACAACGCATCAATGACCTCGCCCAACATCCTGACCGCTGCATCAGGATTGTCGCTGGCCCTAATGTTGGCGACTGCACCACGGCGGCAGGACGCTATCAATTTTTAACGACTACCTGGTTTGAAAAATCTAGGCACTATCACCCAGAACCGCCGCACTGGTATTCCTGGTGGTCGGACTACAGTTTTGAGCCCACCTATCAAGATGAAGTCATTTACCGCTGGCTGACGGATTTTTACGCCTGGAATGCAGACATCCCTGAGCTGCTAGAGCAAGGCCGTTTGGATGAGGTGCTTTATCTGCTCTCGGGCACTTGGACAAGCCTGGGATATGGCATTGAAGATAATGCATTAACGCCATATCTGCATGAAGTTTATGACCAGATGCTAGAAAAGGAACTGCAGCTAGCTCAGTAAGAAAGCCTGTAGCAGCTTTTTGATGATGGCGTGCTTGATACATGAGCCGCTGAATAAAAAACGGCCAGGAAAAGCAGCTGACTCTTCAACCAACAGCAGGCAGGCTAGCGATCGCTTAGCTTGCTTCAGAATGACGGGGATTGGTAACTATCAAGTTAAATTCCCAACCGGGAATAGCGTTCACCTTTTCGGTTAGCCGCCGCAAATCAGCAGGCCCGTTGAGAGTCAGGCTGTCGCGCGACCGCACATCGGCAACAATGGTGTCATCGCCGCCTTTGGCTATCAGACCAACAGAACAACCTTGGAGCGACTCTGGCAAAGCCTCATCGGTCGGATAGACCAGCACATCATAGCCTGCGCGATCATATTCTCGGGCCAGACGCAACAAGCGCCGATGTTCCAGAGGGGTTTTTAGTGACTGACTCTTCATAGCAAAGATATTGCTTCAGGTGACACTTTCAGGATTTCTTAGGAAGTTTACTTTAACATGCAAAAACTCTTCGCCTTTACAGAATCCTTCAGCAAGAGCAGCAGACATGCCTTTGACTCGAAAAGAACCGTTTAAATTGCGACGACGATTATCTAGCTCAGCAATTTGATAATCATCGCGGTAAACGACCCCATTGAGAGCATCTAAGAGCGGTTTAATAATACGCTCGCTATCTAGATCTTCGCCCATATTTCCTGGGACGGCATCGTAAAAATGGGTGATCTTTACAGAAAGTTTATCGACCAAAGGGGCACGATCGCCCCATCGAAACTGCGCAGTTGCTCTCACATGCTCACGCCAAGCTTTCAAGGCTTGACGATCTTTAGCGCGGTGGGGCACGGGTTTGCCAATAATTACAAAGTCAAAAGGCAGCACAGACCTAATCCCTGACGGTCATCGCAAAAGATGCAAGAGCTCGCATTCCCTGATTTGAGTCATTTTGCCGCCCATGCTTTATGCATAATCAAGGGCGATTGTCAAGCTCTTTTTCATAATAAGCGAGAACGCCTTAATTGTGCAGCTTCCTGTCGTAGCGATCGCAACGCACAACCGCCCCACATTTGCGAATTATCACTGTCCTTAATGCCGACATCTACTCGTGAGCAAAACCCTCGCCTCACAAATGTAAAACTAGGATGCACTCCGGACTTCTCGACCCCTCGATTAGGCCGGAACTTTGCTCTTGGCTTGGGTCAATACTTCAACGCCAGACTCGGTGACCACCACAGTATGTTCAAACTGGGCAGACAACTTGCGGTCAGCGGTGAGGGCAGTCCAACCGTCGGCCAGAACTTCCACTTCATAAGTGCCGACGTTAATCATGGGTTCGACGGTAAAAACCATGCCCTTACGAAGCTTTTTACCTTTGCCCGCGATGCCGTAATGGGGAATCTGCGGAGCCGTGTGAAAAACACGATGCACGCCATGACCAACGAAATCACGCACCACCGAAAACCCTTCGGCCTCTGCATAAGCTTGAATGGCAGCCCCGATATCGCCAATTCGCGCCCCTGGTTTGATGGCTCGAATGCCTTGCCACATAGATTCCTGGGTTACCTCCACGAGCTTTTTAGCCAGGGGAGACGGGGTGCCCACAAAAAACATGCGGGAGGTATCGCCGTGGAAGCCCTCTAAAATAGGAGTGACATCAATATTGATAATGTCGCCATCGCGCAAGAGTTGTTCGGCGCTGGGAATGCCGTGGCAGACGACTTCATTGACGCTGGTACAAATTGACTTGGGGAAAGGATCGACTGCGCCAGGATATCCGAGGGGAGCACTTTTAGCGCCGTGTTTTTGAGTCCAGGCTTCGGCAGCGTCGTTGAGCTCTAAAGTGCTGACGCCGGGTTTAACAAGGGGCTCCAGATAGTCCAGCAATTGGGCTGCCAGGCTTCCGGCCTGCCGCATTTTTTCAATTTCTCGACGCGATAGCAGCGTAATGACCTCTTGCTGTTCCACTGTATTTAACATTGATATACGGCCGGCGACATTATTCTCTACTGTAGCGCTGCTGAGCCCACTTGAGCAGTCTAATTCGCTTGACAGTCCTGGAGAATTCGCTACTCTACACTTACCCTTTATGCCTGCCTGAAAACGTTCGCGTCTATGTCTCTTTGGTTGCTGTGTTGCTTATTATTATTTGTGGGGGCTCGGGGCTACGACTGGATAAGCCATCAGAGCTGGTTTTTAGCGCCTGAGCTGTCACTGCCGTGGGTTATCTTAGGCGGCATTGGCTTAGCGATCGCATCTAATCGTCCTGCCCTGACAGCATCTACAAAGCCGGAATCACATCTTCCACTGACTCCAAGGTCTCCAGCCGCCATCAAGACTCCAGCTACTCCGGTGGCTCGTCCGCGATCGTCAACCAAATCGGCTTCCATTTCTTTTGAGATTGAGACCAAATAAGTCCCTATCACAGGAGCCTTCCAACGATATCAAAGCGAGTTGATGGTACGGCAGTTGCCGCCTGATATGAGAATTCGCAAGGGTGGGGGAATCAGTGGCGGCGCATAATATATTGTGTCCGTAAAGCGCTAGTAAGTCCCTGATGACCATCGTTATGCCGCTATTGAAAACCGCTCTGCAAGTGAGAACCATTGCCTAGCAGACAGGAATCTTGGTGCGGCATCCAGAAATATAGTGCAGAATTCGGGAGAAGGCGGGCTAAAGACGGTTGCTTTTTTGGCCGTTAACCGGCCCAATAGGCTTACGTTACCCACCAATGGAAAGCTGATATGTCGCGCGATAGCTTGCCCTCCTTATCTCCCCAACAGTCTGCTACAGAGCGATTACAAGCTTTAATGGCAGCGGCAGACATTCCCAACTTTCGGGCCTTGGCACAGCAAGCCCAAGTGACGGATTGGGCTGTGCAGCAGTTGCGGCGCGATCGCATCACCACGATGCGTGTCGAGGTGCTGCAGCGACTGGCGGCAGCGCTAGGGCTTTCCCTAACGGAGCTGCTGCAAGCGTTTGGGGCAGTCGCGACGGTGCCGGCTGCGCCACCAGCAGCAATTTCTGCAGCGGCAGCGCGAGTGGCAGCGCTGGAGGCGGAATATCAGCGTTTGCAAACCCAACTAAAGCAGCAGGCCGACACGCTTGCCCAGCAGTTTCAACGGGAAGCGTTAGCGGTCTTGGAATCTTGGCTAGTGCAGTGGCCCACCGTCACCCATGCCGTCGAAAAGAATCCTGACTTGCCTGCTAGTCGCCTCATACCGTTAGTGCAGCCCGTGCAAACGCTGCTCGACTCCTGGGGTATAGAAGCGATCGCTCCCGTTGGTTCTGTCGTCCCTTTTGATCCCCAAATGCATCAGTTAATGAGTGGCGATGTCGAACCGGGTACCTTAGTCAAAGTTCGCTATGCTGGGTTTCTCTGGCAGGGTCATCTACTGCATCGGGCTAAAGTCAGTCCTGCCGAGGCTCTACTGTAAACGCTTTGAGGGATGGCAAAATCGAGAGGAATCTTTGGGTCATAAAAGGCCATGTCAGACAAAGAATCACTGTTTGTTTCCGTTATTATCCCTGTTTACAACCAAGCTGAGTCGCTGCAGCAATGCTTAGCGGCGCTAGCCCAGCAAACCTATCCGCGATCGCAGTTTGAAATCATCGTGATTGACAACCTTTCTGATGATGCTGAGGCAATCACCACCGCTGTCGCCCCTTACAATAACGTCAAACTCGTCCAAGAAAGTACGCCCGGCTCCTATGCTGCCCGCAATCGGGGATTAACCCTCGCGAGCGGCGAAATTCTAGCTTTTACAGATGCTGACTGCATTCCCGCGACGGATTGGTTGGCCGAGGGCGTCCACCAGCTCACACAGCATCCCAACTGCGGTCAAGTCGTCGGGGCCGTCGAGATATTCTTTATCGATCCGGCGCAGCCCACTCCGATTGAGCTATTTGAGCAGGTGACCGCTTTTCCGCAAGCGCAGTTGCTGGCGCAGTTACACGGCGGCGCGACGGCCAATACTTTTACCTGGCGCATTGTGATGGCGGCCGTCGGTCCGTTTGATGCTCAGCTCAAGTCTAATGGCGATTTAGAATGGGGCCAGCGAGTTCATGCCAAAGGCTATCTTCAGATTTACGCCGACTCAGTACGGGTGCAGCATCCGGCACGGACTTCTTGGTCAGAGCTAGCAACGCGTACCCGTCGGCTAGTTGGCGGGCAATATGAACGGCAACTCAAAGCCGCCAGCTCTCCTTGGCAGAGGCAGCAGGTGTTTATGCAAAATCTCTTGTTTCACCTAATGCCGCCGATCTTTTTTATCATCACTACCTTGCGCGATCGCCGCTTGCCGGGGCTCGACCAAAAATTCACCGTGGTGTGGGTCATGGTCTTTGTTCGCGCCATCGGGGTCTGGGAAATGCTGCGACTGAAGTCCGGCGCGGCATCTAGTCGAGCTTAGTGGATAAGCGGACAG
>JBCCNE010000054.1:0-15264 GCA_039026015.1 Cyanobacteria bacterium P01_C01_bin.70
CCCTGGTCTTCGGGATCTTCAAGCTGAAATAGACCGTCATCCAAACTGCTTTTGATCAGCTGCTGCGATGACAGAATGTTTTCAAACAGGTTATCCACCTCATTTTGGGTGTTGTTCATCACCTCTTGATTGATTTGCCCCACCATATCGTTCACGTTCTGCCGCGAGGTGTAGGCCCAGGGAAAATGAACGATCGCCGCGATCGCGCTGACGGTCAATAGCATCACCCCAGTAATCTTAGTTTTCAGGCTAAGATTGCGCGTCATCATGACCGCATCGGGAGCCACTTGGAAGCGTTTTGGCTGAGGGGATAAACTCATTCAGAACCTTGTATGCGCTAAATGACCCAGTAGATTGCTACAGCAGTTTAACCAAACCAATTGCTACAGCAGTTTAGCGTTATACATATGCTACGGTCACACCCGTACCGCCGTCAGCCTGTTCGGCCGCCTCAAATTTTTGGACTTGGGGATGACGCTTGAGAAATTCATGCACACCGCGCCGGAGCTTGCCCGTGCCGTGACCATGAATAATCCAAATCGGGCCGTGAGCCCGAGCGATCGCATCCTCTAACTTACCTTCCGCTTCGACCACTCGCATTCCTCTTAAATCAAATGTATTTTTAGACGTCCTGACAGCCGGTCCCGGCGGCGGGGGAGTTGGTGTCGGCGGCGGGGCAACTTTTGGTTGGGGCAGCTCGGCTTTTTCACCGTGGAGTGACTCGATCTCTTCGAGACTCACCGTCATTTTCATCAGGCCAAAGCGCACCATCAGTTTGCCGTCCGCCTCAGGGTCGGCCAGCACTTCTGCCGTTTGCCCCAAACTGGGAATCCGTACGCGATCGCCTGCTTGGGGTCGGAATCCTGGTGGGGGTTTGGCAGCCGCCGGAGGTTGGTGCTGGGCAGCAATTTGGTTAACCGCAGCGGTGGCTTTTTGGGCCTCTTGGGCGGTGGCATCGCCCTGCTGTAGCCGTCGGATCACCTGGGCAATTTCTTTGCGGGCATCAGCGATCGCGGCCTGTACGGCCTGCTCTTGCTGCTGCTTGAGATCCCGCTCGCGCGCTTCAAGGAAGGCTGCTTTGCGCGAAACTTCTCGGTGTAGTTTTTCGGTTTCGACTAATAGCTGGGCGGCCTCATCGGCTTTTTGTTCCTGCTGTTTGCGCTGCGCCTCTAACCCGGCAATGACCTGATTGACATCCTGCTGGTTATCAATGCCAACGTGATTTTGGGCGGCGGCAACAACGGCTTCATTCAGGCCCAGACGGCGCGCAATGGTCAGCGCGTTGGACCGCCCCGGAATGCCCCAAAGCAAGCGATAGGTAGGGGATAGGCTCACATCGTCAAACTCGACGGAGGCATTTTCAAAGCGCTCATCTTCGTACTTCAACGCTTTTAGTTCGCCATAATGAGTAGTCGCCACGGTAAAGCGAGCATGGGCGGCTAGATAGCGGAGCAGGGCGATCGCTAGGGCGCTGCCTTCAGAAGGGTCGGTGCCGGCACCGACTTCGTCCAGCAGAATTAAGGCGTTGGCGGGTTGGGGCGCTGGGGGCGTCAGGGAGTGAGGGGGTGTAGGCGGAGCCGGCCCGGAGGACTCGGGGGTGATCGAAGGAGCGGCGGCAGCGGCAAGAGCGGCGGCGGTTTCTGGGGGTTCGGAAGCGGCGGAGTTACCGGGGGTTGGGGCAAACGGCCGTACGGAGAGGTCAGGAGTTTCAGGTGCGGCGGCGAGGGGCTGAAGAGCGGCTAGAATGCGGCTGATGCGCTTGATGTGGCCGGAAAAGGTGGACAGGCTTTGCTCAATCGACTGTTCATCGCCAATATCGGCTAAAACCTGGTCAAACCAGGGAATTTCCACTGGTTCCCGCGCGGGCACATACAAACCGGCTTTGGCCATCAGGGCGGCCAGTCCGAGCGTTTTGAGGGTGACGGTTTTGCCGCCAGTGTTGGGGCCGGTAATGGCCACTACGCGGGTCTGCGGATTCACTATCACGTCGATGGGCACCACTGCGCTGCCCTGTTCGTGACGCTGCTGCCACACCAGCAGAGGATGCCGCAGTTTGCGCAGGGTAGTTTGTTCAGTATGGCTGACAAAGCGCGGCGCATTGGCCCCCAGCCATTGGCTATAGCGCGCCCGGGCCGCTGCCAAATCCAACCCGGTGACGATGCGCAGGAGCTCTTTTAGATCGGCGTGGACGGCAGCGACTTTGGCCGTTAAGGCTCGACAGATGGCTTCTTCTTCCACCTGTTCTTGGCGCTGCAGCTGCCGCAGCCGATTGCCCATCGGCACGATGCTGTTGGGTTCAATATATAGAGTGGCGCCACTGGTGGAGGCATCATGCACAATGCCCGCAATGGCGTCTTTTTGCGGCGCTTTCACCGGAATCACAAAGCGATCGCCCCGCTGGGTAATCACCGCCTCTTGGATGGCGCTGCTGTGCTGCTGCAGAATGTTGTTCAGCTTCTGGTAAATCTGGCTGCGTTGTTCCTTCAGCCGCTCGCGAATGCCGCCGAGTTTGGGCGTAGCGCGGTCGGTGACTTTGCCGCGATCGTCAACGCAGTAGTGAATCTCTTGTTCCAGTTCAGGATAGGTGCGCAGCGGCGCTATGAGCTGTGACAACGTCGGCAGCTCGTCGACCTCAAAGCCATCAATCGTGCGGCGCAGTTGGCGGGCTCCGGCTAGGGTCGTGGCAATATTGAGCAGTTCTTCAGGCTGCAGTAGCCCCTGACGCTCAGCCCGCTCTAAGGCCTCGCCAATGTCCTGAATGCCCGCAAACTTGAGACCTGGGGGATGCTGGTCAAGCAGTATCGCTTCGGCAGTTTCCGCTAGGAGCTGCTCACTCGCAGGCGGCCTTGCGGGCAGAGACAACTGACGCGCCGCGATCGCCCCTAATTTTGTAGCGGCAAAAGTCGACAAATGCTGACAAAGACGAGACCACCCTAAAAGAGAAAGTGCTTCAGATTGAATCAAAATAACCGGATCAGGGAATAACTATAAGAAACAACTGTCATCAGGGAAAACCGCATGTAGCTCAGGAGGATGACTTCTAACTCAGTATAGAAGCTCGAACTCGTGACCGGGAATCTACAGAAACTTAATCGAGGCTTCAGTGAAAGTTCAACGAATTTAGGGATAAATAACCACAACTGGCAGTATCGTCAAAATAAGGTAAGTGAGTCAATTGACTTCGGCTCGTCAGATGGCTGACGGCTCTGCGGACCACAGCTATTACAAAATTGGGGCAGTTGGACTTTCGCCAATGGCCTCGGCAGCGGAGCAATTGACTAATTCAACATTACTTTTGGGGCACTGCCATTTTCCGTTACGCTAATTGGTCAACCGTAACGCCTAAAGGGTGAGAGCGATCGCCTACTCGCTTTCTTTGATTAACCAGGAAGGTAGATAGACAATTTTTCTCAGTCTCTCACCAGAGCTTTGATTAGCTCTTGGGGGAGGAGGAAAGCTTTTTGCTCAGATCTTGCTCATAATAGTCGGCTTGACCATTGGCTCCCGCCCACACGCGACTACAGCGCCCAGGATGCCTATTCAACCCCGCCCTCGTTCAGTGCTGCTTGCTGCCCGAAAGCTGCCATTGCGCACGGTTTTGGTCGTTTCGTTCGTGCTGCAAATTGCGGCTGCCGTCGGATTAACAAATATCCTCTCGTGGCGAAATAGTCAACAGGCCGTGGACGAACTTGCCGCCCAGTTGAGTGAAGAAGCCGCTACGCGGATTCGCGAGCATTTACAGACTTATTTGCTGCAGTCCAACCTCCTGCAGCGCGATAGCCGCAGCAATCTGTTCTACGGTGACGTCCCCCTGGCCGATGCTCAGAAGATGAGTCGGCATTTTTGGCACCAACTGCGCGCCTCTGACGGCATCACGAGCATTTATCTGGGATATCCCGACGGCACGTTTCTCGGCGTTCAGGAGCGCGAAAACGGTCAGACCGTACTGTGGGAAATCACTGCCGAGACGGCTCCCGAACGCATTACCTATCGCCTCAACGATGCGGGCGAGCGCCGCGAGGTCATCAGCTCCCAGTTTTACGATCCTCGCGAACGACCCTGGTATCAGACCGTTTTAAACAATCGTCACGCTAGCTGGAGCCCCATCTATGAGTTTGCTTCCGACGATTACTCGGTCTTGGGCATTACGCTGGCGGCCCCAATTTATGGCGATCGCGGCAAGCTGCGGGGCATTCTCGCCCTAGACATCACCCTAGAGCAAATCAGCAGCTATCTGCGTACGCTCAACATCAGCCCCAACGGGGAAGCCTTCATCATGGAGCGCTCCGGAGACATCGTCGCCACCTCCGCTGATGAGCCCCCATTCATCACACAGGAGTTAGAAGAACAGACGCGACTCCAGGCTACCGCTAGCGAGAAACCATTGATTAGCCAAACGGCTCAGTATCTGACCGAAAAATACGGCAGCCTGGAACAGATCAATACAGCCCAGCAGTTTACCTATGACTTAGAAGGGCAAGCCCAATTGGTGCAAGTCGTACCGTTTCGCGACGGACGCGGACTCGATTGGTTAATTGTCACCGCGATTCCAGAGTCTGACTTCAAAGGGCAAATTGCGGAAAACACGCGCTACACGCTCCTGCTCTGTCTACTATCGTTAATTGTGGCTAGCGCGATCGCGGGCATTACCGCTCGCTGGGTGGCACAGCCCATTCACCGCTTGAGCTGCGCTGCCAAAAAGCTGGCGGTGGGCACCTGGGACCATCCCTTGCCCGATGGTCGGTTTGAAGAGTTAGCCGAGCTGTCTCACTCCTTTGAGAGCATGGCTAAGCAGCTACAGCAGTCCTTTAGTCAACTTGAAGAGCACAACCAAGAACTGCAGCGCCTAGACAAGCTCAAAGACGAATTTCTCGCCAATACTTCTCACGAATTGCGCACGCCGTTAAACGGCATCATCGGTTTGGCAGAATCTTTAATCGACGGTGCCAGTGGCCCCCAAACCCGCCAAACGAAAGGCAATCTTGCCATGATTGTGGCCAGCGGTCGGCGGCTATCCGGGTTGGTGGACGACATTCTCGACTTTACCCAACTGCAGCAAAACCGAGTTGAGATTTATCCCCGACCAGTGGGGGTACGCGAAGCGGCCGATGTCGTGTTGACCCTGAGCCGTTCCCTTGCTCGCGAAAAGAAAGTCCAGCTAATCAACGCGGTCTCGCCCAAGCTGCCGCCCGTGCTGGCTGATGAAAACCGCCTGCAGCAAATTTTGCATAATTTAGTAGGAAATGCGGTGAAATTCACCGAATACGGCATGATTGGTATCTCCGCTCAGATTATTCGGTATCCAGATGCCCTGGCCGTGGCGCCGTCACATTTGCCCTGTATTTGCCCTCGTCCGTCTCATCTCGACGATATATTGTCTGCCCATCGTCCTGAGCGCGGCAGTGAACCCATGCCGTCAACTGCTGCCAGTAACGGTTACTCAGGCAGGCACCAGGCAGCGATCGCGCTGGCCTCGCCGTCAACTACCGCTCCCCTGGTTACGCTAGAGGAGCCTGTGGGCACGGACGCCATAGCGCCTGACAACGCCGCTTATTACATGGCCGTTACCGTGTCAGACACCGGCATTGGCATCCCTAAAGATAAGCTAGATCGGATCTTCGAACCCTTTGAACAGGCCGACGGCTCAACTAGCCGCATCTATGGCGGTATGGGCATTGGCTTAGCGGTTTCTCAAAAACTGGTCGAACTCCAGGGCGGCACTTTCCAAGTGCTGTCGGCGGTGGGGGTCGGGTCTCAATTTACCTTTACATTGCCAATTACGACCCAGGCCCACCTGCTGACCCATGCGGCCTATGGCCAAGAACAGGTCACCCTGGAGGAGCTGCAGGTATCGGCGGCTGACTGGCGCTGGCCAGTACAAACAACGCTGCCCGAAACGCTGTCCGAGGCTGAGGTGGAGAGTAGCGTTTCGGCCTATGAGGAAGTCGATGCCGTTTTAACCCACCGTACATTCTTGATTTTGGTAGTCGATGATGAGCCGATCAATCGTCAGGTTATTCGGAACCATTTGGCGGTCAAAAACTATCAGGTGGCCCAAGCCAGCAGCGGCGCCGAAGCCCTAGATATGCTTGATAGTGGCCTCAAGCCCGATGCCGTGCTGCTAGACGTCATGATGCCGCAGATGACCGGGTTTGAGGTCTGTCGCAAGCTGCGGGAGACCTATCCGGCCCACAGTCTGCCAATTATGATGCTGACGGCCAAAAATCGGGTGGGCGATTTGGTTGCCGGACTGTCAGCCGGGGCCAACGACTATCTCACCAAGCCAATTGCTAAGAGTGAACTGTTAGCCCGCCTTAAAACCCATCTCTACCTGTCTAAAATTAACCAGGCCTATGGCCGCTTCGTGCCTCGCCAATTCCTCCAGTTTTTGAATAAGGAAAGCATTGTCGAGGTCGAGTTAGGCAATCAGGTACAGCGACAGATGTCGGTTGTGTTTGCGGATATTCGAGATTTCACCAGCCTGTCAGAGCAGATGACGCCGCAGGAGAACTTCAAGTTCTTGAATGCTTTCTTGTCGCGCATGGAGCCAGCGATCGCCGAGCATAACGGATTTGTTGATAAATATATTGGCGATGCCATTATGGCGTTGTTTAGCCGCAGCGCCGATGACGCCCTTCGGGCCAGTATTGAGATGCTGACCCGGTTGGAAAAATATAATCTAGAGCGCTTGAACTATGGCAAGGCGATTATTGAATTTGGCATCGGCATTAATACCGGCACAGTCATGCTAGGCACTGTGGGCGGTCGCAACCGGATGGATAGCACCGCCATCAGCGATACGGTGAATGTGGCTTCCCGCATTGAGCGCATGACCCGCATCTACAGTGCTAATCTGTTGATTTCTCACCACACCTTTTTAGAATTGAGCGATTCCAATGCTTACTCGATGCGGGTGATCGATCGCGTACAGGTCAAGGGCAAAGTTGCCTATGTCAGCGTTTACGAAGTATTTGATCCTGACCCACCAGAACAACGGGCGGGCAAAATTGCCAGCCGCACCGACTTTGAAACGGGTCTAGCCCTGTTTTATCAGGAGCAATTTGCGGCTGCCCAAGAGCGATTTCAGCGCTGCTTGGAGATTTGCCCCAACGACAAAGTCGCCCACAGCTACTATGAACGGTGCTGCAGCCTAGTACACTCAATCAAATCCTAATCTTTATATTGAGTCTTCACGCGCCTCGTTCATCTTTGACTATCCCTACCGGGGTCATGTCCCGGTGGTGAAACAACCAGTGAGTGCACTGGCGATGAATGGTAGCGGCATAAAGCCTCCGGCATGCGCTTCGCGTAGCGCGATACGGCTCGGGTGCTGCGGATTAGTCCCACCACGGCGATTGCAGAACTCAAAAAAACATCGTCATCGGGAACCCATCAACCGGAGTGCTTTAGCCTCTCGTCAGGTATCGCCACCAGCGGTGGTGGTGCGGCTTGAGGCCGAGATGAATGAGAGGTGGAGTTTCGTGCAATCGAGACGGCAACCACGATGGCTCTGGCACGCTATTGACCATCACAGCGGCGAAGTCCTGGCCTCCGGGCTCGCCCCTCATGAAGACATGGCCCTCTCTACTCTCATGGAGCTACTCACACCCTTGGGCATTCAGCCCCGTTTTACACCGATAACTGGGGGCTTACTCTCGGCAACTCGACTCCCAACAGCACACGATAGGTAAATCCAATCCCCAGCGAATTGAACGCTAACATCTCACGTTGCGCACTCGGATCAAGCGCCTGGCCCGTAAAACCATTTGCTTCTCCAAATCAATCTTGATGCATGACACTGTTATCGGACGGTTCATCAATCGTGACGAATTTGGCCGCGCCATATAAAAGCTTGCCACAGGTCTAGAACACCACCCACGAGGATGAGCAACTCCTTTGGAAAAAGCCAATTTGACTTCAGGGCAAACGCCTACTTGCTACTTCCCGATAGCGGCAAAGAGAGGCTATCCCAAATAGCAGAGCCGTTGAGTCAGGTTCGGTGCTGGAGCCCTTCGAGTCCCTGGAAGACCCGCGCGTGGCATCTCCCGTCGAGCATCGTCGACTGGACACCGTGGTATTCACAATCTGTGCCGTCATCGGGCCAGTGTGTAACGGGATTGTTGTGCCGCACAGCGCAAATCTCTTTAAGCGCTTTCAATACATTCAATATCCTGGAAAGTCTTGACCTTATTTGCAAGCAGTGTCTTTTTCAAGACTCTTTCATAGAAAGGATGGAAGGATTCTAGTCTGACAAAAAAGTAGATCTCATCATAGGAATTTAACTTGACATCGAAGTCCTGAATAATAGCCTTTTCCTCTTGCGATGTGACAGTATCAGGGTGCTTTTCATACCAAACGTGGCGCTCATTTGGCAGATAGATTCCATAGAGATCGGATAGAATGGCCCAGCTTACATTCTTGGCTTTACACCTCTCCATAAATTGCTGAATACCTAAATTCGTGTACAGCTTATCGGGAGTGACAGCTACTTCAGTTCCTTTAAGGGTAAACTCTTTTTCTTTGGAACAGTGGGTTAGATATATACGCATGCCTCTAAGTTAGTCTTCGGTTTTGCTTGACAGAGTCAATCCAATTTTATTGTTGAAAGTTTTAAGCTAATTGCACCTTGAAGAGTCCGAAAGTTATCTCTTAACTACCACCGGTCAATCTATCTCAAAGCACTCCGCCTTGAACTCCTAGATATTTTTGGGGTGCTGTCACAGTGATCAACTAGCGGTATGGCGGTAGAATTGTGCGGCGGCAGATAACCTCTGCATACACCAATTCACTTTCATCGGCCGTTGTGTATGGGCATTGTTAGGCTACAACCACTTGCTTCAAGAATTTATGAGCATGGTGCGTTCAAAAAATATCGATGGGAGAATAAGGCGTTACATTAGAAAACGCACCTTAGAGGGTCAAAGATTGCATTGCCCTCATCTCTCATGACCTACAGTTCTTTAGTTTACGTTCAAACTCATCAGCATCTGAGTCAAATAAGTCTAACCAAGCGCCGTTTCTGATCCCGCCTGTACTTTCCCCAGAGATAAAGAGGACTACCAACTTTTTACCATCACGAACTGCGTAATTAACGTTATCTAGATTGATATAGTGCTGTCCCACTCTGATAAAGTTCATGATTCCAGTCCACATTTGAGATTCTAGTAAGGCACCATAAGCACCTGCAGCATTACAGACATTTTGAATATCCTAATTTCAACCGATGCTTCAGCAGTTTAATTAATTATTGGAGAAAAACATTTCACTTAACATGATAGACTCTCAAAGAAACATATATTTAGAAAGCTTTTGATGGGTTTGGATTTCTTCTCTTAATGGGTGATTAGATAGAATGATTCGACCCATCTCATCCAGGTTTCATGATAAAGAATCCGTCTTTATTCGCAGCCAATTTAGGGAACAGGACGCGAAAAAGTAGACACTCCGAATTCTGGAGCGTTTCAGGAAACACGGAGATTGTGGAGTGCCGTTAGCCCAATCCAGATGAGCTGGAAGCCTTAAACCAATTTCCTTAGTTGCTCTGATAGGAAGATGGGCATAGAGCCGCTACATCGCCATGGTAGGCCAGCAGGCTGTAGGTTTTTAGGTGGCAAAGATCCCGTTGGATGATATCTTGCTGCTGTTCATAACTTAGCTCGATGGGCGGCTGACCCAGCAAAATTTCAATCAGGCTGGGCTCGTCGTAACCAATTCGCACGAGCTGAAAGTCTTCTTCAAGTTCCAGAACGTTGGCCAGAGCCGCGATCGCCTCCGGACGGCCAGTGGTGCCATCAATTAGTTTGTACTGTTCGGCCTGCTGGGTGCCAAAGATATAAGCCCCCATCTCTTGGCGCAGCGTCTGTTCAGAAATCTCACGAGTTTCAGCAATGTGGGTGACGAAATTGTTGTATTCGTTATTGATGTTGAGCCGTAGACTCTGCAGCTCTTCTTCAGTGGGCTGACGAAACGGATTGCCCAGATCCTTACCTTTGCCCGCTGAAATGACGAACTGCTGAATGCCGTCTTGGGTGGTCACGCCGCCCCCCAAGATGCCGCCGTCAACCGCGATCGGATTGTTAAAGTACACCAGAGTCGGACCGATGACGCCAATGCTGCCAATTAAGCTGCCGGGAGCGGCCAAAATCTGGTCGGCTGCCACCATCGACCACACTCCACCGGACGCTGATAGTCCTTCAATATAGGCATAAACTGGATTTTCAGTTGCCGTCTTATAGTCGGCCAGGGCTTCGTAGACGACGTTCGAGCCGACGACCGTGCCGCCTGGGGTCGAAATTCTTAAAAAGATGCCTTGAATGCGATCGTCTTCTGCCACCTGCTCGATCAGCTTTTGGAATTGGTAGGCGTACGTCACGCTAGAGTCGAGGCCAAAAAAGCCGCCATTAGAGGGGCTATTCAGAATGGGCCCGTTAATCCGCAGCTCCAGCAAGTAATTTTCGCTGTCTTCATCGCCATCAATGTACTGGAAATCTAGCTGGTCTTTTTCCCCCTCATCAGAGCTAGACGAAAGATTGGGAAAGCAGCCGGCAACGCCCAGGCCAATAACGGAAACCCCTGCGAATACTGACAACCAGCGAAGCAATCGATTCATGAACTTGTTTACCTATCGAAACCGAAAAACGTTTTACCCACCATCGCTATAGTAGAAGCTATTTTTGAGTTTGCCTGCTCTCAGGCACTAATTTTGCCCGTTGTCTGGTGCTTGCCCCCAAAATTCATTGAAATTGCCGAGCAGCCGGCCGGCTGAACTGTTTACAAGGACTGCTGATGCCACTGGACGATCGCCTGTTGATGCACCTCACGCCAGGGCATCTGGTGTTGGCGAGCGATCGCGGCACAGTCTTCATATTCAGGGTGGGCTTTGAGGGGGCGATCGCAATTGGGCAGATAAGCCACTTTTATCCGCACCGTGCCTAGCGCCAGCTTCAGGGAAACAATTTCGCGGCGCAACCGCAGGCGGGTTTGCTGAGTGCGGCGAACCCCCAAGGTCGTGGTTTCCTGCAGCAAAGCGGCTTCGCAGGCGGCCGCCTGCTCAGGATAAGTAATCGCCGTCATCAGGTGTCCCGGCCGTGACTTTTTCATCGTTACCGGCTGCACAAATACATCCAAAGCCCCGACGGCAAAGAGGCGATCGTATAGATAGCCAATCGCTTGGGGCGACAAATCATCCACCTGGGTTTCTAAAACCGTCACCGTTTCCTCGCCAGAGCGCGCTTCAATCGCGGGTTTGCTCATAGTTTCGGCGGCAGTTTTGGCAAATGGCGGCGCCATGTCTGCTGCCGGTAAGGAAGGCGTTACGGATGACGGTGGTGGATTCGTCCCGGCGATCGCCGCTGCCGCTACCGCCTCCGGAATCGCTGCCGAGGACGGCGATTGATGCTGATCATTTTGCTCAGGCTGGTGATTGTGAGGGTGGGGTTGGGGCGCTGAAGCAGCGTGATCAGGGTCGTGAACCCCATGGGCATGAGAGGGTGCCGCCGCTGCCGCTGCGGCTTTTTCCAGCGTTAGAGGCAAAGCGGCTTTGCCCAGCCACAGTCGCAGCATGTTGGGTAGCGGCAAGTCCTTATTGCCCGCGCCCAATCCCACTTTCTGGAGTTGCATAGCGGGCGGTTCACCAAAGTGAGCCGCCAGTTCCGTGGCGATCGCGGCGCCAGTCGGCGTCACCAATTCCCCGACTAAACCAGCGTTGTAGAGAGGGACGTGGGCCATTTCCATCAGCTTCAGCACGGCGGGGGCTGGCACCGGCAGGCGACCGTGGGCGGCCCGCACGGTGCCGCTGCCCGTGGGCAGCGGGGTACAGTACAGTTCGTCAATGTCTAGCCAATCCAGCCCCAGACAGGTGCCCACAATATCCACAATGGCATCGGTGGCCCCCACTTCATGAAAGTGAACTGACTGTGGCTCAACGCCATGGATGGCGCCCTCGGCCTCAGCCAGGCGACGAAAAATGGCGAGACTCCAAGCGATCGCCCGCTCGGGCAGGGCCGCTGCCGTGATCATCTGCTCAATGTCATGCAGGTGACGATTGGGCGGGTGGACAACCTCAGGATTTCTCTCGTGGGGCAGGATGACATTAACTTTGGTTGCGGCAATGCCGTTTTTGCGGACTTCAGTGGCCTGCAGCTTCACCGTTTCTGGCAGCTGCAGCAGGGCAATTTGGGACTGCAGAAACGCTAACGGTACGCCAGCATTTACCAACGCCCCCAAGCACATGTCTCCCGAAATGCCGGTTGGGCAATCTAGAAACGCTAAAGTCTTCATACAAAATCACGGTATCCGTCACCATACCTTCCATAATGAAGATTACCCTGCCCTCACTCCATAAACCGGCAGCGGTGGGAGGCTATCCCATGACAACAACTTACAAAGTGCATCCTCAAACGCCCCAAACGCGGAAGATTGCAGCAGTTCGTGACGCCCTGCGCCAAGGGGCCATCATGCTGTATCCCACCGATACGGTGTACGCGATCGGATGCGACCTGACGGTAAAATCAGCCATTGACCGGGTGCGGCGACTTAAGCAGGCTTCTAACGATAAGCCGCTAACTTTTTTGTGCTCATCGCTTTCCAACATTGCCGAGTATGCCTACGTTAGCGATCGCGCCTACCGGCAAATTCGTCACTTAATTCCGGGTCCCTACACATTTATCCTGCCAGCGACCAAGCAGGTGCCCAAGCTGGTGATGAGCCCCAAACGTAAAACTACGGGTATCCGAGTTCCTGACTGCACTATCTGCTTGACCTTAATCGAAGCGCTTGATAATCCCATCATCTCAACATCAGCGCTATCGCTGCTCAATCTCCAGGCCAGTCCGGTGCCGTCCAAAGCGGCACTGTTTGATGCGGTTGGGCCTCAGGTCGATCTCATCATTGACGACGATCGCGATATGACCTATGGTCTATCCACCATTTTGAACTTAGCAGAACCAACATCCCCCACCATCGAGCGACGCGGCCTGGGCTGGGAAGATGCCGCCGAGTTAGGAATAGAAGTGAACGAGGCTCGCGTGCTATCGACCCATTAGCTATTGAGCTTGGTCGGCGACAGCTGGGAGAAACCACTGCTGCCAATTTAAAACCCGCGCTAATTATCAACCGGCAAGAGATGTCAATTATCACGTTGACGTCACTGTTTTTGTCTGAATCTTTGGCTCGCGACCAACAAAAAAGGCATCCCATGGCTGGGATGCCGAAAACTGCTTTATGGCTAATGACGACACCGACCCTAGAACGCACCTTAATCAAGGCTGACTTTGACAACTTTGCTACGTTCTTCAGCTAATTTTGGTAAGTAAAGCTTCAAAATACCATTCTCATAGCTTGCCGTAGCTTGAGTATTGTCAATGCGAGCCTCAAGTGAAATCACTCGACGAAAAGAGCCATATTTAAACTCGCTGCGAGTTAAGCCGTCCCCCTTTGCATGACTCTCTGATCGCCGTTCACCATTGATTGAGACCGAATCCTCAGTCACCTGGATGTCAACGTCTTCAGCTTTTAAGCCAGGAAGCTCAATGCTTACATTCAAAGCGTCGTCAGTCTCAGTTATTTCGGCTGCAGGCAGAAATGTGCTCAACTCAAAACGGTCACCATTGAACGTGTTTAAAGAATCGAACAGGCGGTTGATTTCGTGCTGCAGCGTGCCAAATTCTGCAAATGGTCTTTGATGTAGAAGTGCCATAAAATATATCTCCTGATTTTTTCAGTCAGCTTTATTTGAGCAAACAATTTAAAGATTGTTTAGCTATCACTAGCTAACGCTCATAGTTAAATATTAACAACCTAATTAATAGCGGGTTTTCGGTTTTATTCACCCATTAATTTACGGGTCTCCTCACTCTGCTGTATTAGTGTGATCGCTTCATTTTTAGAGGTTCAGTTTTCCACACATTAGATATCGGTATTTGAGAAAAGCGATCGCTAATTCATCCAATCTTGAAGTTATCATCGCCGCCCCACCGCATTGCTTCACGAGCAAAACCGTTAGGTTCACCCCCAAATCGCTGCGGCTTCCCAGCACAAAACACTCTCAAAAGAGATAAATACTTCTGTCTAAAATTGTTGTCTTTAACAGCATTTGAATGACTTTTGTCGCTGAGTGTGAGGTTATGTGAATCTCGTCGTGATTGCGTTTAAAGTCGCTGCAAAATGGCCATGAGGGCAGATACCCCTCAGATGATGATTGCTGCTACGGGTCTTGATCATGGTCGCTTATTATCCCACCATCACCGCCGACCTTGAAAAGGATACTGAAACCAAGATTTTACAGGCGGCGCAGCGGTTGTTTGCCCGTCAGGGCTATGGCGGCACCACTACGCGCGATTTGGCGCAATCGGCTGGGGTTGCGGAAGGCACTCTGTTTCGTCATTTTGAGAGTAAAAAGGCCATCCTGGTTAAAGTCGCCTCAGACGGTTGGAAAGAGTTGCTGACGGATCTGCTGACCGAGCTGAGTGAGATGGCCAGCTACAAAGCGATTGACCAAGTCATGCGCCATCGCGTTGGGGATATTTCCTGCAATGCCGATCTGCTGCGGGTGTGCTTTATGGAAGCCCAACTGCATCCTGAGCTAAAGGGACAAATGCAGGCCGAAATGGTGTCCAAAATGATGGATGTGACCGAGGCATTTTTTCAAACAGCGATCGATCGCGGCATCTATCGTCCCATTAATCCCAGAGTGCTGGCGCAAATCTTTTTGGGCATGTTTGCGATCGCGGGCTTTAGCCACTCCGCCGCAAGCGGCCAGTCCACTTCATCAGAGCAGCTGCAGGCCTTTGCTGAGGGGTTAGCCGACGTCTTTTTGAACGGTGTACTACAAGAGCGCGACATTGTTTCTTAGCCCACATCCAGGCTCAGCGCTGGAATTGTAAAGCCCACCGGTGGGCTAGCCTCCCGGCTGTTCGGGCGCTGTACCTGATTACCTCAGGACTGACGCAGTTGCATCCGAGTTTGGCCTCTTGATCCTCAAATGTGGGGAAATCGGGTTCAACATTCCTCAGATTGGGGGAATTTAGGGGGCTTGGGCGTCGATCCTACGCCGATTCTGGTTATCTGATTAGCGGAACACGCTGGCAGCCAAACCAACCACGCCCTGCACGATACCCAAGAGCTCGTTGCTGGCGGTCAGTACAAGGGTATCGCTGCCCACGTCAAATAATTGAACGCCCTCTGGGATCAGGCCGCCAAGGCTGATTTGGTCGATGCCCACCTCAAAATCGGTAATCGTGTCAATGCCTTGAGCCAGAGCCAAGA
>JBCCNE010000055.1:0-15237 GCA_039026015.1 Cyanobacteria bacterium P01_C01_bin.70
CAGGCAGCTAAGGGAGTTGCTTGAAAATAGCTTACCCAGTCGTTGGGGTTTGGCACTGCCAAACCCTTACAGCCACTTTATGCTTTAGGTAGGTTATTTAATTGCAGATCCCTAAGGGAGGCGGCGGGCTATGACTTCCAAAACTTTGGGGCCGTCCACTTCAGTCACAGTCCACTCAAAATTGTTGTAGCGGACGCGATCGCCCGGCACCGGGATTTTTTGGAGCTGGTGAATTAAGAATCCTGCTAGGGTTTGGTAATCCTCTTCTGCTGGCAACTCTACATTAAGAAGTTCATTAATTTCTTCGATATAGGTTTGAGCCTTCACTCGATAAGACTGATCGTCCAGCATGCTGACAGAAACTTCGACATCTTCTTCGAGTTCGTAACCGTCACCAATGATTTCGCCAGTCACATCCGCCAGCGTCAACAGACCCGCTGTGCCTCCAAATTCATCCACTACCATCACCATCGATTTGCCCGACTTTTGCATGATTTGCAGCAGGTCATGAAGCTGAGTATACTCTGGCACAAATCTTGCTGGGCGAATCCAATCATCAATCAAGCTAGCGGGCGTTGCTTCGTGCCGGGCCAGCGGTCCCACCAAGTCTTTGAGCGACAGAATGCCAGCAACGTCATCTAACGACTCGCCCACTACCGGAAACTGAGAATAGCCGGTTTCCGCAATCGCATCGAGCACCTCTTGCAGGGTGGCAGTCTTGAGCAGGGCGGCAATTTGGGTGCGCGGCGTCATTACTTCTCCTGCCGTCACATCGCGAAATTCAAAGACGTTATTCAGCAGTTCGCGTTCATCCTCATCCAGCCCAGGCGATTCAGTCGAGGTTCGGATGATGAGCTGCAATTCTTCAGGCGTGACCCGGCTGTACCAGCTCTGACTGCCGACGTAGCGAATACCAAACAGGCGCAACAGCCACCAAGTTGAGTGATTGAGCACCCAAACAAAGGGCGTAAATAGCCGTGCAATGGTCAGGCTGGGGGGGCCAAAGAGCCGGGCCAGGCGCTCGGGATGCAGCATGGCAACCGCTTTGGGAGCAAGTTCGCCAAGCACAATCTGGAGGTAGGCGATCAGCACAAACGCCAAAGGAATGGCGATGGAATGGGTGATTGTCCCCAAAAAAGGCACCGTAAAGGATAGCTGATGAAATATCTGCAGCAAAACTGCTGCTACGGTTGATTCACCTATCCACCCGAGCGCTAGACTCGACAGCGTAATGCCAATTTGCGTTGTCGACAGGAGCTGATCAAGACTGCGCTGGAAGCTCTGAACCGTTCTCGCTTGAATATCGCCAGCTTCCGCAAGCTGATTAATGCGCGATCGCCGCACCGAGACAATCGAAAATTCTGCGGCGACGAAAAAAGCGTTAATGCCGATTAATGCAATGACAGAAAGTAGTCGCGCGGCGATCGCCGCCCCGGTTAAATTGGGCACAGCAACTGGCAGCGGCACATCCGTCTGAGCAAGCATTATCGGGAAAATGAAGGAAAGAGATAAAGCATCGTTACAACCAGGCAATTTAGCAAAATACGGATGCGGCTGAAAGGAGTCGACGATTCAACCTACTAAAAAACCTAAGGGTAATAGGATGAAGCTGTGGCGAAGCTTCCAGATAGATTTAGTCATGGTGACTATGGTGGAAATCGCTGAGACTATCGCACACTATTGCTCACCGGCAGCTGGACTGCCTGACATACGCAGCTTAGCCTCTTCAATAATTGCTTGTTCGTCTCGAAGCAAGGCCCCATTGCCCGAGACCGGAGTTGCCTGATTAGAAGCCGCACTGCTGGTCGGGCGGGCATCAGGTTGCCGAACTCCGGTTAGCGCTTGTCGCCCTAGAGCATACCCCCAAGAGGAACTCACAACCCCGGCCCCCACCATTAATGCTAATAAAACGGTCGTAAAGGCGACTGCAGGACTGATTCCCATCCCAGCAAAGACTCCAAATTCTTGTGTCTACATATGATATTAGGTCTTTCGATTTGCGACCAGTCGTTTGCAATGCAGAATGCAGAACTGGTCATACTGTAGGGGCAAGAGCCGGTGGGAAATCTCTTGCCTCTAGGGACCCAGTATTCAGCACCAAGGCTACCCCGCCCCGTATGCAGATACCGAAAACGGCATGTAGAAACTGGAGTCTCAAGCGACAGGAATTTGCACCGTTTTGCGGTGGCGTAGCTACAGATTGTAAAGGTAAAGATGCCGTGGTGCCGACAATTTTTCCATCAAAATCCAAAATTACATTACGGATTGACTTCGGTCATTTTCCAGCTTAGATCCGGCAATCGCCAATACTGAAAACGATTTTGCGGCTCACCCCGCAGTTCCAAATGATCTACGGTGTCGGGCTCAAAAATTAGCACGGCAAAGGCGGCTAGAGGCGGTGACTCGCTCAAATCAATCAATTCATAGCCCGCTTGTGCTCGCGGCTGCCCCGGCTCAGGCCAAGCGAACTGTTGACGGCTTTTTTCAGACATTTTCTCCCAGGTCTGCTGGCGAATTGACGCGGCTGCCTCAGATGCCGCGTCAATTCGCTGCAATCGTCCCCCCAGGCGAAACTGCTCCCGCGTTTGAGTGAAGTACCAACACAGCTCACCTTCAGCGCAATGGGCAATTTGGTCAATCTTTTCACTGCGAACATCCGTCACGAACATCAAACTGTCAGACTCAGGCAAAAAATCACGAAAGACGACTGTGCGATTAGCGGGACGACCGTTGGGGCGCACGGTCGCAAGTTGAGGATAACGGCTATAAGCACGACTACGATTGCGATGCAGGGCGCGGGCTAGGGGCGACCGCCAAGGAGCAAGCGACATAAATACGGCGACAAATCAAGTACAAGCTGAACAGACATTTCTCTAAGGGTATTCCATCTAAAAACTCATCCTGACCGTGCTGCGACTAAACAGGCTTTGGCATTGTAGGCTTAATGGCCTTTTCTAGAACTTGGACAAGTGATTAGCTGAAACACTCTAATCCTGATTTCATGACTAGAGAGATGCGCTCTCAGTCTACAAACTTCCCAGTGCGAGAAGCAGCATCGTCTACCCTCTCCATGCAGGGATTTTTAAGCGCCAGAAGCGGAACGTGAACGTGTGGTCATTACAGCAGAGCCGAATCCAAAATCTAGAATCGTAAGTTGCTATCATTTCTAATCGGCGCAGGTAATATATCGAGGAATTCGCCTTGAATCTCAGATTTGCCCTAGCATGGTACTTACAGGTGATTTCCAACTGCATGGCTCCCAGCTCACTTTTGACCGCTCTGACAGGTGGTGTTCAGTCTTGGCGGCCACAGCCTAGACGGTGCAAACAGTTGAAGCAGCGGGTTGTCAACATTTTCTAGACTTAGGAATAGAGTGCTTTCCCTCAATTCAGCAGACAATTGTCCTGCTCTGTTCATTGATCTGACAATACCGCTGTGAGCTTGATATGAGTTTTCTCGTTGTTTTGTCTTTGCTGTTGGGGTTAGTGCTGCTGGTTGCCGGGGCTGAAGGATTTGTACGCGGAGCGGCCAAACTGTCGGCTGTCATTGGCCTATCTCCTCTAGTGATCGGGCTAACAGTCGTCAGCTATGGGACAAGTGCACCAGAATTGGCTGTTAGTCTGCAAGCAAGCTTTCAGGGGCAGACTGAAATTGCTCTGGGAAACGTTATTGGCAGCAATATTTTCAACATTTTAATGACCCTGGGTATCGCGTCATTAATTGTGCCGTTGACCGTAGCGCAACAACTGATCCGCCTGGATGTACCGATCATGATTGGGGTGACGGTGCTGATGCTGATGTTTGCGATCGATGGTGAATTAGGGCGCATTGATGGGCTAGTGCTGCTGGTAGGCAGCGTGTTTTACACCGCTTTCTTGGTCTACCAAAGCCGCAAAGAATCAGACGCTGACATTCAAGCTGAGTATGAACAAGAATATGCCAGTCGAGGGCAGCGCAGCTGGCCACTGGCGCTGAAAAACCTGGGGATTTTAGTAGTTGGCCTGGGGGTGTTGGTCGCCGGTGCAAATATGCTCGTGTTTAGCGCCACCACGATCGCCGAAGCGCTGGGTATCAGTCAGCTGATTATTGGCCTCACCATTGTGGCGATCGGGACGTCTCTGCCAGAACTGGCAACGTCAATGGTGGCCTGCTATCGGGGCGAACGCGATATTGCAGTGGGCAATGCGGTGGGCAGCAATATTTTCAATATTTTGACCATTTTAGGGGTGACGGCGACCTTTCATGGGGTACCAGTATCGAATGCGGCGATTAGCTTTGATATTCCGGTGATGCTGGCGGTAGCGATCGCCTCTCTGCCTATCTTTTACACGGGCAACCGCATCTCCCGCTGGGAAGGCATGCTGTTTATCAGCTATTACGTGGCTTACACCGCCTATTTGGGGCTAGATGCCGTGGGTCACGACAAACTCGGCCTCTTCAACAATGTCATGCTGCTGTTCGTCATTCCGTTGACGGTGGTGACCTTAGTAACCATTTTGTTACGTCGCCCTAACGGTCTGACTACGGCGAAACAAGCGCGGGCAACTAAAGCGGCTAAAGCAAAGTCAAAATCCCACCCGAACGACTAGATATCGTTACGCTTGATGGCTCGTCTGATTCGGCAGTAACTGTCAGTGAACCGTACAGCACTTTCCAGGGGCGTTTAGCCGCAGGCAGAATAGCGGTTAAATCGAAAGTGCGATCGCGATCGCCAGCATTTAAAAACACCAGTAGCCGTTCGTTCCCCAACTGCCGTTGAAATCCATAAACTTCTCCATCGGCCAAGACGGGCTGATAGTCTCCGGTGCGGAGTGCCTTGTATTGACGGCGGAGCATGATCAATGCGCGGTGATGCTCCAGCAGGTCGCGATTCCACTGGGCTTCCGGCGGAAACACGCGGCGACAGTCGGGGTCAAGTCCACCCGTTAGCCCCACTTCGTCACCGTAGTAAATGCAGGGCGCACCGGGAAAAGTCAGCTGCAGCAGCGCCGCTAACTTGAGGCTGTCAATATCTTCACCCATTACTGACAGGGCGCGGGCAACATCGTGGCTCGAAATCAGATTGAGCTGGACCTGATGAATTTCCCAGTCATACAGCGCGAGTAGCGCTTCGATCTTAGCCTGATAGCCGGCGGCATCCAGCGCCGGATAGGGATAATAGTCAGGGATTTCAGCGTATTCCATCACGACGCGATCGCCGGCGGCAAAAGCCAACGTTGGCCCAGCAAACACATAGTTCATCACGGCATCAAAGGTTTTGCCGTCAAGCCACTCGCGGGCGGGCTGCCAAACTTCACCGACGATATAGGCTTCGGGGTTGATGGCTTTGATGCGATCGCGAAACTCTTCCCAGAACCCTGGCTCTTGCACCTCAAACGGCACGTCCAGCCGCCAGCCGTCAATGCCCTGGCGAATCCAGTGCTCGCCAATGCGCATAATGTATTCTCGCACTGCCGGATTGGCATGATTAAACTGCGGCAGTGCGCGATTGTTTACCCAACTGGTGTAGTTGGCGGGCAGGCTGCCGTCATAGGCCGCGAGCGGCCAGTTCTCAATTTTGAACCAGTCTAGCCAAGGAGAATGCGGTCCATTTTCAAGGATGTCGTTGAAGAAGAAAAAGCCACGACTGGCATGGTTAAACACGCCGTCAAGCACAATCCGCATATCGCAATCGTGTGCCGCTTTTAGCAAATCAGCAAAAGCTTCATTGCCCCCCAATAAAGGATCGACCTGGTAATAGTCGTGCGTGTGATAGCGATGGTTGCAGGCTGACTGAAAAATCGGCGTCAGATAAATAGCATTGATGCCCAAATTTTGCAGATAGTCCAGATTTTCGACGATGCCCCAGAGGTCTCCGCCTTTATAGCCCGACAGCGTCGGCGGCACGTTCCAAGGTTCCAGAGTCGCAGCCATCGCTGGATGATCAAGGTGACGCTGAGTGCGGGCAAACCGATCAGGAAAAATTTGATAAAAAACAGCGTGCTTCACCCATTCTGGCGTCTGGATAGTCATGATGCGGTTCCTGGCCTCCACGCATAGGCTAACGGAAAGCGCTCCCGAAAGGGAGGGTAAATAGGGGGAAATTGGAGCATGAGGGATGTTTAGGCAGCTGATTGCGGGGTGAGAGGGGGAGGCATTTTGTAAATAATTCTGTGCTCTAGTTCAACCCGCTGTCGCCAAAATGCTTCCCCCGCACAGCGAGATAGGTGGGTAGTGAGCAATTGCTTTTCCGCATTCTGCATTCCGCACCCTGAACTTTACTCACCTAGTTCCCAAGTTCACAAAATGACACAATAAAGAAGTTGTTGATAGGCGATCGCAATTGGTGATGGAGCGGTTCAATTTCCAGGGAGTACAGCGGTTTTGGACGATTGCCAAGGAATATTGGTTCGGCGACCAAAAGTGGCAGGCACGGGGACTCTTGCTGTTAATTGTGGTGCTGCTGCTGGGATATACCGGTCTCAGCGTGGTGCTCAACAGTCAGCGCGGAGAGCTAATTTCGGCACTATCGGCCAAGGATGAAGGGCGGTTTTGGCAAACGGTGCTGATCTTTATCGGCGTGTTGGTAGTGTACGCGCCGCTGTTGGCCGGGTACACGTATCTGCGTGATCGCTTAGGACTGCAATGGCGGCGCTGGCTTACCGAGCAGTTTGTTGAACGGTATTTTAGCAATCGCGCCTTCTACCGCATCAACCAATTTAGTCCTGATATTGACAATCCCGATCAGCGTATTGCTGAGGACGTGAGAAGTTTTACCCAAGAGTCGCTAACGCTCGTACTGGTGGTGGCCTCGTCGTTATTGGAAATTGCCGCCTTCAGCGGTGTATTGTGGAGCATCTCGCGAGAACTGGTGCTGTTTTTGGTGGGCTATGCGATCGTCGGCACCATTTTGACCGTGGGCGTGTTTGGTAAACCCCTAGTACGCCTCAATTTTGAGCAGCTGAAGCGGGAAGCGAACTTCCGCTTTAGCTTGGTGCGGATTCGCGAAAACGCCGAAGCGATCGCTTTCTATCAGGGCGAATCTCAGGAGTCTAGCCAGGTCAAAGATCGCTTCATACAGGCTTTCGACAACTACAAACGCTTGCTTATTTGGGAACTGGGCCTGAACGGACTCACCAACGCCTACGAATTTATTCCTTTCGTGCTGCCTGCGCTGGTTGTCGCGCCAGCCGTCTTTAGCGGCGATTTGGAGGTGGGCAAGGTGAGCGAAGCCCAAGGGGCGTTTATCCGCGTATTCTTTTCGTTAAATGTGGTGGTGGAGCGATTTCAGTCGCTGACGGCTTTCGGTGCAGGCATCGACCGACTCTACGACTTTGCCGCGTCTCTGGGACAGATTGATGCGCCAACCGCTGACGAGACAACAGTTATAGAAGCCGATAAATCTGAAGAAACCGGTGACGACAACTTGTCAGAGAAAGCTTTGAGTGAGGCTGATGCAGCCGCAACGGTGACCGCAGAAACCGCGATCGCCCCGACTCAGCCCGTTATTGTTCAAGAAATTGCGCCACACTTGAGCCTCCACCATGTAACGCTGCAGACTCCCAACTACCAGCGCACCCTCATCGCAGACCTGACCTTAGAGTTGGCATCCGATGGTGCTTTGCTCGTTGTCGGGCCGAGCGGCTGCGGCAAAAGTTCGCTGCTGCGGGCGATCGCGGGTCTGTGGAATTCTGGCAAGGGACTTATTCAGCGGCCTGAGCTAGAGCAGCTTTTGTTCTTGCCCCAAAAGCCTTACATGGTTCTCGGCACCCTACGCCAACAGCTCCTGTATCCTTACTCCCATGCAGAGATCACTGATGAGCAGCTGCATACTGTGCTCAAAGATGTCAATCTAGCCGATTTGGCCCAACGATTTGACGGCTTCGACACCGTGGCGGATTGGGGTGACGTACTCTCTCTGGGAGAACAGCAGCGCCTCAGCTTTGCCCGCGTGCTGCTGCATCAGCCCCACTATGCCATTCTCGATGAAGCGACTAGCGCCCTCGACAATCATAATGAAGCCCAGCTCTATGCTGCTTTGACTGCTACAGGCACGGCCTACCTTAGTGTCGGTCATCACAAATCTTTAGAGGCTTATCACTCTCTGCAATTACGTCTCACCGAAGACCAAACCTGGCAGCTCTCAGCTCTGAAATAAGTACCTGCAAGCTCATATCACCACAAAAATTCTGCATAGTTTTACGGAATTCGAGCCAGCATAACTGAGTTATCTATTCTGCACCTTTATTAGCAACAAAAGCGGAAAGCGGTTTGAGGACTCAAAATTTATGCATCAAACAGTATTTGATCGCATGGGATAAATATTAACAGTAAAATCCATGGGCTGAAGTTTTTAGCGAAAATCTATATTCAAAGAACCACACCCTTCTGGCCAATATTCTCTACTTTTTCCCGATTGCTAATTAGATTGTATGTAAATAAGACAGACAACGCCCCTGGAAGGAGCCCTATCAATAAACGTTAATACGAGTCCAAGTAACTTTCATCGCTAATCTAAGGCTGATCATGCCCTGGGAGAGTACTCTTCTCAAAGGCAAGCTCATCTAACTAAGATTTTCACATAAAGCGATTTCAGCTCAAGCGTCAAGCTTTTAAGCATTTCTTTTCTGAACCTTTCAGGAAATATCTCGCCAGCTATTTGTAACTGTATGGCCGTGATCGAGATCGCATTTACCAGATTATTGATAGTTCTGAATCAGGCAGACTTCGTCATCAATTTGCCTGTTAAAAAATCACTACTGCACTAAGCCAGTAACGCGATTTAGGACTACTTTTAACCAGCCCTTCAAGATTGGAGACATCAAAAATGACTGAGCAAGTAAACCCTTTTATTCGTCTTGGTAATGATGGTGATCAAGCACCAAGGTTGCAATATTCAGTTCCAGAATCGACAAATTATGTCGGAACCAGTGTCATTTCAATTGACATTGAAGAGTCACTTCTGAATAAGGAAACGCTCAAAACAATTCGCGAGAACTATAAAGAAAAGCAAGCCGAGCCTATAACGCCAAAGCCCAAACCAACAAAGCCAGCACCTGGTGGTATCACCACTAAAACAAGTAGATTCACGATGAAGACACGAGAGTTGGCGATCACAAATGCTAAACAGGAAGCAGAAACCGTTCTTGCACAGCCTAACCGATACATCTATCGCCCTTATGAAGGCATGCTAGGATTCGGCGGTGTCAATGTTTATAAGCCTCGGCCTCGGCCTCCCGAAAAGATCTTTCCCAAGATTCTATTTTTTGAGAAGCTGCAAATCTCGAACTTTTTAGGCGACTATGGAGCGGGTCGAGTCATCAAAACGTTTTCACTTTTTCCCGGAGAGAAAACAAAGATCTCTATCAAGACTTACCAAAAAACGACCGAAACTGAGTCGCAAAAGCGCAATGTCGGATCTTCAATTCTTGACTCAGTAACTGAAGAAGCAGCAGTTGATTTCGAAAACAGTATTGCAACTGAGTCTTCTTCTAAGTATGAGGAAAGCGAATCTGATATTCTCAACTCGCAGCGAGATCTTAGTAAAAAAGATGGCGAGGGTTCTGCTAACGTTCTTTGGGGATTAGTCAAAGCTGGTGGCAAAGGCGGTTCTGAAAGCGAATCTGAGCAAACGGGTGAATGGGGAACTCGCAGTGCTCGAGAAGAGTTTGCTAAAACCGTCTCAAATGCCCTGTTCAAACACTCGGCTCGGGCTTCTGCCAAAAGAGATGTAGAAATCAACACAAGCTCTGAAGTATCTTCAGAAACAACCACAGAGAAAGGTAGCGAGCAATTGATTGAGCGCGTCATTGAAAACGTCAACGTCAGCAGAACGCTGAATCTAGTCTTCCGACAGATGGTGCAAGAATTCATCTCAGTGCTTCACTTGACCGACGTCAGAATAGCGCTTTACGATGAGTCTAGCGGTCCATATCCACAATACTCAATCAACGAGCTTGATCAGTTTTTAGACGATTATTTCGTTGATAATCCAAAGACTCGAGCTATTGTCAAAAACAGCATCATCCGAGAGCTTTACTATATTTTCAACTATCAAGATGAGCCCAGACAGTTTTTGGATAAAGTAAGCCTTGAGTTTCCCGAGGAGGCCGTAGAGAGCTTGGGAATTAGCTTTCCTAAAAGCATCGAATATCTGAGGATCAAGAAAGACCAAAAAGATCATTTGGCTGACCGAGAATATATTGAAGTTCCCGGAGTAATTCTCAAGGAGAACGTGATTACTATGCGGACAGAAGGTGTCGTTGTCGATGCCTTCTTAGGTCAAGGAGAATGTTTAGACACTTATTCACAGGGGCTGCAAACAGAAACTGTGCGCGAGCTGCAGCTGAATAATGAACTGAAAGAGCAAGCCGTGAAGAAAAACTCCTTGGCAAGAGAAATCATCACTACCGAAAATACGGCCCAAGCCTCTTTGTTTGGTGAAGTATTTCCCTGCCCAGAGGTAACTGCATCTGATGCTGAGGAGGACAATTTATCAGATGAATAACCTCAATCAAATTTTATCTCGGGTCGCTGCCAATGTGGATGCGATCGAGGATCGAGTGACCGGCACAGTCGATGCAGTCCTAGATCAGTCTGTTTTGAGTTCGCCAATGGCAAATTCCAAAACGCCTAAAGCTAGCGAAGTGACTCTTTTTGGACACTTTGTTTGGGACCCACCTATTAGCGAACAAGAGGAAATTGACATTTTGTTGTCAGAAGATCCGACTAAACAGTGGAGTCCATCGATTCTTGATTTTATGGAAGCGACAGATTTGTCACCCAATTTTTCAATTGGTGGCTTCGAAGCCTTGCTAGCAGAGATTGCCAAGTACAAACCTAACAGCATCTCGCGGCTAAATTTTTTCACTCACGGCAATTCGATTTTGTTGGGGATGTCTGGAACGATTGATTCTTCGAACGTTTATTTCGACTCATACATCGATGAAGCAAAACTGGACTTTTATGCTCAAGATGGCTTGAGTATTCTTTACGAAGAAAAAGGCAAGGAAAAAGAAGCGACCATAGCTGATATTCGTAAGCGGTTCAAAGAAAATGCTGTCTTTGTATTGTATTCCTGTAATTCTGCAGTTGAAACTGGGCTGCTGAAATCTCTGAGTAAGTTACTTGATGTCACAGTCATTGGCTTCAATAACTCAATCTTGTACTGTCCGCCCGTGCAAACCAATCCGCCGTTCAAGCGTAAAGGTACTCGCATTGGCATCAGTAAGAATGATGGCGGCTGTAGCAAAAACGCCAAAGTCAAGGATTGGCGATCGCTAATCGACGATGAGTCTGCTATCCGTGTGACCCCCAAGTAGCGCTAATTTCTCCTAGTCATCAGCCTCATCAAACCCTGATCTGGATCCCAACCACATCAGGGTTTGATTTATGGAAAGCAAAGGCTGATATAGAAATTGAGCCGATATTTAAGGAGTGGGAGCCCTTTGCCAACCACTCGCTTTTGCCTCAGTTTCTGTGCAAAACCACCTTTCACCTCGCTCAAGGTCAATGATGGTGTTTTCATAATCTGCCATGCCAGGGAGATGATAATACCTGTTGCCAGAATTGTGCGAAATATTGCCTTTGATATTACAGTTGGGGTCAATTTGAGCGGTGATTGGTGAATTTACCTTGTCCGCCGCGCTTTCTACCGGATTATGTGTTGATGTCTTAAACAAGGGAGCGATGCTAATTGTTAGCACCGTCAGACCGACGATCGCCCCACCAATGACCCCTAACAGATTCTGCGGTCTCTGACGATTAGGAGCCTTCCTCAATTTTCGAGATGGCAAGAAATTTGATAAGGCTGACTCTGGCTTTGGGGATTGCAGAGCAACGCCCTGGATTGCTGCGTCAACGGCCCTTATTCGTCCGTCGTTTTGAAGAGATGGCTTGTAGAAGATAGTGTCTCCTGCTTTTGGTTCGCGCATTGCCCTGCGGACGGCACTGATATGTAGGAACACATCCTGGCTGCCGTCATCCGGTTTGATAAAGCCAAAACCGCGATCGCTTTTCCAAACTTTGAGCGTTCCTTGCTGCCGCTTAGTGCTCACTGCGCGGGACCCATGCCATCTGTCCGTAAGTTTACCCAGACAAGACGGCCAACCAATAATGTCATACTTGATTCGTAGGCAGTGATTCTTAGTGTAAAAATGATTTGCAGAATTAGAATCGTCGTGAAATAATAAGAGATTGTGTCTCTCGTTATTAAGGCTGATCTAATTCGTCATGGCTAAAGGCGTTCGTCTCGTAATTACTCTTGAATGTACTGAGTGCCGCAGCAACCAAAATAAGCGGTCGAATGGGGTTTCTCGATATACCACTGAAAAAAATCGTCGTAATACTCCCAGCCGCATGGAGCTGAGAAAGTTCTGCCCGAACTGCAATCGGCACACGACGCATAAAGAAATTAAGTAACTTCGGAGCCATCAGTAGCTCCACTAAACGTAAGGACAAAGAGGTGAATTTTCAATGGCATATTTCCGTCGTCGCTTGTCTCCCATTAAGCCTGGAGATGTGATTGATTACAAAGATGTTGATTTGCTCCGCAAATTTATTACTGAGCGCGGCAAGATTTTGCCGCGCCGAATTTCTGGTCTGACAGCACAGCAGCAGCGCGCGCTTACCACCGCCATCAAGCGAGCGCGTATGCTGGCGCTATTACCTTACGTCAATACCGAAGGTTAGGCACGATAGGGCCGCCTGTAATCGCTACGCTTGGGATGTCGTAAACCTTGTAGGAACGTCGGGACTGTGAATAAGGGGACACTCGTAGAATTCCAGGTCAAAGGGAGTCTCCGCCTTGGTGTTTTAGATCGGCCTGAAGGCAAAAAAAACTGGATTGTTTTAGACGACCAGCGACAGTCCCATACCGTACATCCCCGCTCGTTTACGTTTCAGTTTGACGGCGAGATGTTTGAGCCTGAGGGTTTGAGTGCTCTGGAAGCAGAAGCCCAAGGCTATATTGATCCAGACAATTTGCCGGTGGCTTGGGAGCTGTTAACTGATACTGGAGAGTCGGTTGACCCGGCAGCCCTGGCATTATTGCTGTTCTCTGATCAGGGGGCAGCTTTTTGCTATGCCGCTCATCGCATGCTGGTGACGGACAAAATTTATTTCAAACAAAAGGGCGATCGCTATGAGCCGCGTTCCGCCAATCAGGTGCAAGAATTACTACATCAGATTGAAAGAGAAGCCCAACGCAAAGCGGAATGGGAAGGATTTCTATCACGAGTTCGGCAACGTCTGGCGGGAGAGTCAGTAGAATGGCAGAAAAGCGATCGCCCACGCCTAGAAATCATTGAAAAGCTAGCTCTGTTGGGTGATGAATCAAACCAGAAGGCACCCGCTCAAGAAATATTATCAGCCTTGGGCAAAGGTTTTAGTGAGGAAGCGGCCTTTCACCTGCTGGTAGAGCTGGGGATCTGGCAGACGCACGAAAACTTAGAGCTGCGACGGCGGCAAATCCCAGTGGACTTTTCAGAGGCTCTTCTCACCATGGCACAGCATTGCCTGAGCAATCCACTGCCAGATGCCGATGCCCATCGGCTGGATTTAACGAGCCTGAAAACTTACACCATTGATGATGAGAGCACTCGCGAAATTGATGATGCACTGAGTGTCGAGAGCCTATCTGACGGTCGCCAGCGGTTATGGATTCACATTGCCGACCCCACGCGTTGGCTGCTGCCCGGCGATGATCTTGATCTCGAAGCGCGTCGCCGCTGCACAACCGTTTATCTGCCAACGGGAATCGTGCCCATGTTTCCCTTGGAGCTGGCGACCGGCCCCATGAGCTTGGTACAGGGAGAAGTACACTGCGCGCTGAGCTTTGGAGTCGTGTTGACTGATGAAGGGGCGATCGCAGACTACCAGATTGCGGCTAGCCTCGTGAAGCCCACTTATCGACTGACTTACGAAGATGTTGATGAGATGTTGGATCTCGACATTCAGGCGGAACCAGAATTGTTGGCCATCGCCCACTGGGCCAAAGTGCGAGAAGCCTGGCGGGCACAGCAGGGAGCCATTAACATTCATATGCCTGAAACCTCAATTCGTGTCTCTCCGGACGAGGCCCACGAGTCAATCGAGATTAAGGTATTGGACGACTCTACCGCACGGGAGCTAGTGGCCGAAATGATGATTTTGGCCGGCGAAATCGCCGCTCGCTACGGGCAAGACCATGGCTTAGCTATGCCTTTCCGCAGTCAGCCGCAGCCCGAACTGCCTCCCGAAGAAGAATTGATGCAGTTGCCGTCCGCTTTGGTACGCTACTCGGCTATCCGACGCTGTATGCCCCGTAGTGAGATGGGCATCACTCCAGCCCGTCACGCCACCTTGGGACTAGAGGGCTACAGTCAGGTGACCTCACCGATTCGGCGCTATACCGACTTGCTGGCCCATTACCAGATCAAAGCTCACCTGCGGGGGGAGCCGCTGCCGTTCTCGTCGGACGAGATTACAGAGCTGACTCAGGGAGTCAGTTCTGGAGCTTATGAAGCGATCTTGGTCGAGCGGCAAACCAAGCGCTACTGGGCACTAGAGTATTTGCGCCGTCAAGGGAATGATTACATCTGGTCGGTGATGTTACTGCGCTGGTTGCGTGAGGGTGATCGCTTGGGGTTGGTTATGTTCGAAGACTTGGGATTAGAGTTGCCCATGCGATTTGAACGCAAAGTTGAATTAGGTGAACGCTTACAGGTCAGAATCACCCATGCCAACCCTCGGCAAGACATCATTCGCATGGCCGAGGTAGAACTGACCACGGCCAAAACCGAATCTCCCGCAGAGATTTCCAGCGCTCCTATCAGCTAAGCAACGATGCTGAGCAATTCTGACAGGAACATCGCGGAGCTGCTCAGAAAGGTGTCACAGAAGCAGTCTCAGGGGAAGTTTTTGATCGCTCACTGGAATTTTCAAATAGTGCACTGATTCATCTCGGCATGTTTGACGCTACCGTCAACTTGCTTGTCGCGTTGACAACCTTTTCCCCAGAGCCGCGATCGCAAATCCTATCCCGATTTCTCGAACCGCTCGAAGCGCTTGGCAAAGCACGATTTGGATTTCATGAGTTTGGCCAATTCATAAGCATGGCTACTTGAAAAATGACGGTTTCTAGGGCGTGTCATCAATTAAGCCAGACGAGCGTAGCGGCTAGATAAATCGCGCCTAAAAAGCTTTCTGCCAGCTTATCGTAGCGCGTCGCAATCGCTCGATATTGCTTGAGTCTGGCGAAAAAGTTCTCAATCAGATGCC